>JAHWJN010000023.1 GCA_019348395.1 Chloroflexota bacterium | reverse complement strand
GAGGAGCTCGGCTTCCGGTACGGCTGGACGTTCGACTCGCACGTGCTGTGGCAGGAGCCGTTCGTCATCTACTCGCAGATCCTGTCGAGCACGAAGTCGATGACCGGGCACGCCATGGGTGCCGCCGGCGCCATCGAGGCGTTCGTGTGCGCGAAGGTCATCGAGACCGGCTGCATCCCGCCGACCATCAACTACCGCCATCCCGATCCCGAGCTCACGCTCGACTACGTCCCGGACGAGGCCCGCGCGGCGGACGTCCGGGTCGCGCTGTCCAACTCGATGGGACTGGGTGGTCACAACTCGACCGTGATCCTGCGCCGGTTCGAGGAGTGATGGCCCCAAGTCCCAAACCGCGGCACGCGGCCCGCCGTGCCGTCGTGACCGGCCTTGGCGCGATCACCCCGATCGGCAACGACGTCCCCACCTTCTGGCGCAACCTCGTGGACGGCGTCTCTGGGGTGGCCCCGATCAGCGCGTTCGACGCCTCCGACCTCGAGGTCAGGATCGCGGCCGAGGTCACGGGCTTCGACGCGAAGGACTGGATGGACTTCAAGCAGGCGCGACGCATGAGCCGGTTCGCGCAGCTCGCCGTGGCCGCCGCACGCCAGGCGATCGACGACGCGAGCCTCGACATCGGCGATGCGAACCGTGACGACGTGGCGGTCGTCGTGAACACCGGCGGCGGCGGACTGCAGGAGATTGCCATCGGCGAGATGACGTTGGCCCAGAAGGGCCCGGCGCGGGTGAGCCCGTTCATGGTCCCGATGATGTCCCCGTCGATGGCAGCCTGCCAGATCAGCATCCAGAACGGCATCCGCGGCCCGATCATCACCTCGGTCGCGGCCTGCGCGTCCGGAGTCCAGGCCTTCGTCGAGGCGCAGCGCCTCATCGAGCGCGGTGACGTCGACGTGGTGATCGCCGGCGGCACCGAGTCGGCCATCATGCCGGTCAGCTTCGCCGCCCTGGCCAACATGGGTGCGCTGTCGACCCGAAACGATGACCCGGAGCGGGCGTCCCGCCCGTTCGACGGCGACCGCGATGGCTTCGTGTTCGGCGAGGCCGCCGCCGTGCTGGTCGTGGAGTCCGCCGAGCATGCCGCGGCGCGTGGCGCCGAGCCGATCGCCGACATCGCCGGCGGTGCGCTGACCGGCGACGCGTTCCACATCTCGGCGCCCGATCCGTCGGGCTACGGCGCCACGCTGGCCATGCAGCGCGCCGTTCGCGACGCCCGGCTTGAACCCGCGCACGTGGACGTCGTGATGGCACACGGAACCTCCACCCCGCTCAACGACGCGACCGAGACAGCAGCGATCCGCGCCGCCTTCGGCGAGCACGCCGATCGGCTGGCGATCAGCGGCAACAAGAGCATGGTCGGCCACACCCTCGGGGCGGCCGGGGCCATCTCCGCCCTCGCCGCGGTCCTCGCCATCCGCGACGGCCTCGTCCCGCCGACCATCAACCAGGAGACGCCGGATCCGGAATGCGACCTCGACTACGTGCCGAACGTCGCGCGCCGCCAGGCGGTCAACGTAGCCATCATCAACGGCTTCGGGTTCGGCGGACAGAACGCCGTCGCGGTCTTCGGTCGCGTCACGGACTGATCGCATTCCCGCCGCGGGTACGGGCGGGGCCGTGACCTTCGAGCCCGATGGAGGCGCGGCACCTGCCGCCTACGATCACGGGGTGACCGAAGTGAACGGCCTGCGACTCGCCTATCGGGGCTTCGTCTCCGGCATCGCCGGCGGCTACGTGTGGGCCGCGATCGCGATGACGCTGGCCGGGGTCGCCTTCGGCGATCCGCTCCGGCCATTGCGGCCGCTCGCCGAGCTGCTCGTGCCGGCGGCCGGCGCACCGGAGCTCGCCTTCGTCATCGGGCTCGGCGTGGTCCAGACCGGGGGTGCGCTGGTCGGCATGTGCTTCGCCTACTTCTTCGCACGCTTCTTCACCGTGCGTGCCACCGTCGCCGCGGCCGGACCCTGCTTCGCGCTCCTCATCTGGGGACTGGTGGCCGCCGTCCTGGTGCAGCGCGGCGCGGACGCCGGGCTCGCGGTCCATCCCTTCGCCATCCTCGCCAGCATCGGCTTCGGACTGCTGATCGGCGGCGCGGTCCCGCTGCGCGGCGAGGTGGTTCGCTACCCGTCGTCGGGGTCGCCCTCGACATAGAGCTCGGGCTCGTGGCGCCGTTCGCGGCCTGGCTGGCGGGCGACCCAGTCGCGCAGCGCCGACTCGACGGTCGAGAAGGCCAGCTCGTCCCAGGGGATCTCATCGGGACCGAACTCGCGCACCTCGCTCGTCTCCGCCGCCGGCTCCGGGCGCCCCCCGACCACGGTCGCCTCGTACACGATCGTGACGATCCCGGCATGGGGCCGCGAATACACCCCGACCAGCTCACCGATCTCGACGCGGAGCTCGGTCTCCTCCTCCGTCTCGCGCCTCGCTCCCTCCTCGACCGCCTCCCCCACCTCGAGGAAGCCGCTGGGGTTGCCCCATCGGCCCAGCGCCGGCTCGATCGCGCGCCGGGCGAGGTAGACGCGGCCATCACGAACCGGGAAGGTGCCGACCACGACCCGTGGGTTCCGCCACGTGACATGCCCGTCCGGGCAGACCAGGCGCGGCCGGTGGTCTTCCTCCAACACCCGCTCCTCGACCGGACGGCCGCAGGCGGGGCAGAATCGGGGCTCCTCGCCCAGGGTCATCGGGTAGCTGTCGGTCGCGTCCTGCTGCGGCATCGGCCCATGGTAGTTGCCGCTCAGCGGGGCCTCGGTACAATCCGTGCCCCATGCCGCCCTCGATCCGCCTGCACAACACCCTGACGCGCCGCCTCGAGACGCTCGAGCCGATCGAGCCCGGCACGGTGGGGATCTACACCTGCGGCAGCACGGTCTACAAGTACGCGCATATCGGCAACCTGCGGACGTACCTGTTCGGCGACGTCCTGCATCGGACTCTCGAGTACCTCGGCCACGAGGTGCGCTACGTCAAGAACATCACCGATGTGGGACACATGCGCGACGACGACCACGATTCGCTGCACGGCGAGGACAAAATCGAGCAGGCGGCGGAGACCGAGGGCAAGACGCCGGAGCAGATCGCCGACTTCTACACCGAAGCCTGGCTGGAGGACGAGCGCCTGCTCAACATCCTGCCCGCCGATGTGATGCCGAAGGCGACCGACCACGTGCCCGAGATGATCGACATCACCGCGCGGCTGCTCGAGCGCGGACTCGCCTACGAGGTCGACGGCACGATCTACTACGACGTGTCCGCCTTCCCCGCCTACGGTCAGCTGTCCGGCCAGCGGGTGGACGAGACGCATGCCGGCCACCGCGTCGACGTCGAGACCGACAAGCGCGATCCGGCCGACTTCGCCCTCTGGAAGCGGGCCGGAGAGCACCGGCTCATGAAGTGGCCGTCACCGTGGGGCGCCGGGTTTCCCGGATGGCACATCGAGTGCTCCGCCATGTCGCTGAAGCACCTCGGTGAGCGGTTCGACATCCACACCGGCGGGATCGACCTGAAGTTCCCCCATCACGAGGACGAGATCGCGCAGTCGGAGGGAGCGCTCGGCCACCGGGTGGTGAGCATCTGGATGCACGGCGAGTTCCTGACCATGGCCGACGCCAAGATGGCGAAGAGCACCGGCAACGTGGTGCGCGTCGCCGACCTGCCGGAGATGGGGCACGAGCCGATCGCCTTCCGCTACCTGGCGCTGACCGCGCACTACCGCTCCAAGCTCGACTTCACGGCCGATGCGATGCACGCCGCCGCCTCCGGCCTGGCCCGCCTGCGCCGCGCCGTCGCGTCCGGCGCCACGGATGACCAGTCGGTCGACCTCGCCGCCGAGCCGATAGCGTCCTACCGCTCCCGCTTCATCGATGCGGTGGCCGAGGATCTCGCCATTCCCCGCGCGCTCGCCGTGGCACACGAGGTCGCGTCGGCACCCCGCCTGACCGATCGGCAGCGCCGGAGGCTGCTCCTGGACTTCGACCGCGTGCTCGGGCTGGAGCTCGACGCGCCGGTGGCCGGCGAGGAGGCGCCGCTGCCGCAGGGCGCCGCGGAGTTGCTCGAGCGCCGCGCCGCCGCCCGCGAGGCACGCGACTTTGCAACCTCGGATGCGCTCCGCGACGAGCTGGCTGCGCTGGGTGTCGAAGTGCGCGACACCGCCGCCGGCCAGGAGACCACCATCCGCTGGACCTGAGCGGACACGGCTCGGAGCCGCTGTGGGCGCGGACCTACAGGAGCTGCGGGAGCTGCGTGATGAGCTTCGAGCGAGCCATCATGGGACCGAGCCCGGCGTCGCGCGCGGCAGCGTGCGCGTCGAGGTCGACGTGCGGCCCGAAGAGGACCACGCGCACGCCGGCGTCACGCAGTGCGCGGAGCGGCTCACTCCATGAGGTCTCTCGGGCCGACCAGTCGACGAAGACCAGCTCGACGTCGGGCGGCACCGAGCGGGGCTCGTCGACCCGGACCAGGTCGGCGTGGGCGGAGGCGGCGGCGGACTCGATGCGGCTGTACAGCATGAGATCGCGCACCACGGCGGCGACCTTCATTCGGCGGTGGCATCCTCGCGGGTGGCCTCGGCCGGCCGATGCATCGGCTCGGACGGTGGGTGGAAGCCATTACCCTGGCCGTTGGCGGGCGTATGGCCGTTGGACGGAGTGACCTGGTCGAGGACGAATCGGGCGATCCGCATCGGGTAGATGCCGACGACCACCGGCGCCTTCACCTCGACCGAGAGCTCGACACCGACCTCGTCACGCTGCCACAGGTCCTGCAGCTTCGACGCCTCGCGCTCGGGCAGACCGATGTAGGCCGTCGTGCCGTTCCGCGAAACAACGCTCATCGCGTCCGGATCAAGGCCGAACCGGCGCCGGATGTCGGCGACCGAGAGGTATGGGCGTGATGTCAGATATCGGCGGAGACTCGAGGTGCTCGGCCGTTTGTTGGCGGACATGGTTGTGGATAACCAGTCTACGCCGATGCCGCCGGTGTCGCAGCGGAACCCGATCGGGGTCGGTCAGCCGCGGTCGCCGACCAGGCTGCGGAGGACGAACACCACGTTGGCGGGACGTTCGGCAAGACGGCGCATGAAGTACGGCCACCACTCGGTCCCGAACGGCACGTATACCCGGAGCCGGTGGCCCTCGGCGAGCAGCTGCCGCTGGAGGTCGCGCCGGATGCCGTACAGCATCTGGAACTCGTATCGGTCCGGACCGATGCCGCGCTCCGTCGCGAACGCCTTGACCCGGTCGATCATGTCGGTGTCGTGCGTGGCCACGCCCGGGTAGGCATCGGCCTCGAGCAGGCGGCAGACCAGCTCGACGAAGGCATCACCGATGGGGCCGCGGTCCTGGTGCGCGATCTCCGGCGGCTCCGCGTAGGCGCCCTTGCAGATCCGCGTGCGTACGCGCTCGACGGCAAGGCGCTCGACGTCCGCCACCGACCGATGCAGGTAGCTCTGGATCACAGGTCCCACGTCGTGGCCGCCGGCCCGCAGCCGCTCCACGATGTCGAGCGTGCGCTGCGTGTAGGCCGATCCCTCCATGTCGATTCGGACGAAGATGCCGTGCCGGTCGCTGGCCTCCATGATCGGCGCGACCACCGCCAGGCACTCCTCGTCGCCGAGATCCAGCCCCATACCGGTCAGCTTGACGCTGACGTTGGCGTCCAGCCCCTCGGCGGCGATGCGCTCGATGGCCGCCACGTACGCCGCCGCGGCCCGGTCGGCCGAGGCACGGTCGTCGACTGACTCGCCGAGCACGTCGAGCGTGGCGCTCGCACCGGTGGTATTCAGGGCGCGGACGGCAGCCACCGCCTGGTGGAGCGTGGTGCCCGCCACGAACCGGAACGGCATGCGCCGCACGAGCGGGGTCGCCATCGCCATTCGCCCGAGGAAGCGCCGGTCGCTGAGCCAGATGAAGAAGACGCGCAGCGCACCGGCGAGCATCAGGAGCGGCGCCCGTGGCTCCAGCCGCGGGCGGTCTCCACCGCGCGCCGGATGAGGTCCTTGTCCGGCACCGATCCGCCGTCGCCGTAGACCCGCGGCGCGACGCCGATCGCGCCCGAGCCTTCCGGGTCGATGTCCTCCCCGTCGATCCGGATCGTCGGGCTGCCGCGCATGCCGAGCAGCTCGGCATCCTCGGCCGAGGCGACGGCGATCATCTGGATCGGCGTCTCGAACGCGTCCTCGGTGAGCACCTCGACGAGATTCTGGCGGGCGACCATGGCGGCCGGGTCCCCATCGGCGTACAGCAGCTCGACGCGCATTGGATCAGCTCGTGGCGAAGAAAGTGACCAGGGCGAGCGCCGCTGCGACCGCGAGCACGGCGCCGGCGTAAATTCGGCGGCGTTCCTCGCCGGTCATGCCCTCGCGTGCTGATGGCCGCGGCGTGCGGTCCGCCCGTCCCCGCCAGGCAAGGTACCGCTCTGCGTTCTCGTCACGCTCCTCGCGAGATCGGTACGCCTCCCATGCCGGCCACCCCACCAGGTAGGCGGCCACGAATCCGGCGATGGCGAGCCCGAGCCAGAGCAGCGGCGGCACCGAGTCAGGCTCCATTCGCCTCGCCGGCAGCGGCCGCATCGATGAGCCACTCGACCTGCGGCCCGTCGACACGCGCGGCAGGAAGATCCGAGCCGCCGGCGCGAATCTGTCGAATGGCATCGGCCTTGTCCGCGCCAGTGACGACCACGATCACGTCGCGGGCCGCGTTCAGCACGGGGAAGGTGAACGTCATGCGCCAGCTCTCCTGCTCCGGCGCCCAGTTGCCGACGACCCACCGCTCCGCCTCGTGGAGAGCCTCCGAGCCGGGGAAGAGGCTGGCGGTGTGGCCGTCGGGGCCCATGCCGAGCCACACCAGGTCGAAGGCGGGAGGCTCCGAGCCGCGGGCGCCGAAGGCGAGACGCAGCTCGCTCTCGTGAGACAGCGCGGCGGCGTCCAGCTCCGGGGCCTCGGCCGGCATGCGGTGGATCCGATCCTGGCGCACCCCCGGCAGCTGGCTGATCAGCATCCCGTAGGCGACGCCGAAGTTTGAGTCGGGGTGGTCGGGTGGGACGGCGCGCTCGTCGCCCCAGAAGAACTCGACCCGGCTCCAGTCGACCGCGTCGCGGCGCTCCGGCTCGAGGAGCAGCGGATAGACCTGCTTCGGCGTGCCTCCGCCGGACAGCGCTACCCGGAAGATGCCGCGCTCCTCGATGGCCCGCCGCGCCGTGGCGACGAAGCGATCTGCCGTCGCGACCGCGACCGCGGCGGGATCCGGCAGCACGGTGAACCGCGTCATCCCTCCGCCTCGCGTGACGACGCGAGGAGGATTGCCGCGGCGCGCAGCGCGTCCTCATACACCGGATTGACCACGTCCATCGTCAGCTGCGCGCTGAGCAGCTCGTGCTCCCGCGGGCTCTGCATGCGGACGCGTCGCAACAGGGCGGTCATGCCGTCCGCGTTGGTGGCCACGGTTCCCCAGTCATCCTCGCGGTCGATGATGAACTCCGCCGCGCCGGTCTCGCCGAGCGAGCGCAACCGTACGGAGATGAGGTCGCCCGGGCGCACCTCGTCGGTGACGACCGGCTGCACGTCCAGCTGGACCATCTCGTGACGGCCCTCCAGGCGCAGCGCAAAGGCACCATCGCGCAGCGGTTCCACCGTCTCATGGCGCCGCCAGCCGAGGCGCGTCGCGATCCAGCCGGCGTAGAGCAGGGGTTGGGCCATCGGTGCCGGCGTGCCGGGCGCGACCTCCTCGGCCTCGTCGCTGCGGCTGGAGGCCGGCGAGGCAACGGCGTAGCGGATGCGGAGGCGGCTGAGATTTGGCAGATAGCGTCGGAAGCGCGGCGCGTCGAAGAACTGCGCGGTCAGCTCCTGCCACCAGGCGAGGCGCTCCCAGGACAGATCCCCCACGCCGCTCCGGCGCCGGAGGCTCGCCAGGCGGCGCAGACCACCGAGCAGGTCACTGAAGTCGGCCGAGTCGACGAGCAGACGATCCCCCATCTCGACCAGTTGGTCGAAGACCGGGTCGGCGAATGGCGGATCGCCCGGCCACCAGATGTGGGTCGGCAAGTCGTGGATGAGGAGCGGCGCGACCACGCCATTGAGGTGTTCAGCCGCTTCCCCGCGCACCGTGAGCACGACCTCCTCGTAGCAGACGCGGTCCCCGCCGCCGCTGGCGTCGTGGCAGTGGGTGCTGATTCGCGCGTCGAGCGGCGCCGCCGCGCCGTGCTGCTCCGGGACGAGCACGATCGCCCGCGACGGATGCCGCACGCCCAGCCCTTCCATCGTCCGCACCACGCGATCGGCCGCCTCGCCGTCGACCACCGTCACGATCAGGTTGAGGACCGATGCCCGCGCGTGCGGCAGGCCCTTCTCGGTGACGCGCGCGCCGCCCGCCTCGTCCGGCAGCCCGCTGGCATCCCACAATGACGCGAGATGGCTGGCGATGGCCCGGACGCTCGTGTCGCGCTCCTCCCACAGCGGCGTGGCCAGGCTCTCAGCCTCGCCAAAACTCATGAGCTTGCGGTGGACCGCCTGCTCGCGCGTGGCGGACGGTTGGGCGCCGGTCACGGCCGGCGCCATGCGCGACCGTCGCGCTCCAGCAGCTCGTCGGCCGCGGGAGGCCCCCAGGTCCCCGCACCGTAGAAGTGGAGCGGTCCCCCGGCCTCGTCCTTCCAGGCGGCCAGGATGGGGTCGAGGATCTCCCACGCACGCTCCGCCTCGTCGTCGCGGGTGAACAGGCTGGCGTCACCGACCATGGCGTCGAGCAGCAGGGTCTCGTACGCATCCGGGGAGTCGACCGCGAAGCTGGACCCGTAGCGGAAGTCCATGTTGACGGTCCGGATCTGGAGCCCCTGCCCCGGCACCTTGGCGCCGAAGCGCAGGAGGATGCCTTCGTCGGGCTGCACCCTGATGGCGAGCACGTTCGCATCGATCTGCGGCACGCCGGCGCGAGCGAAGAGCGCGAGCGGAGCCTGCTTGAAGGTGACTGCGATCTCGGTGACCCGACTCGGCAGCGCCTTTCCGGTTCGGATGTAGAACGGCACGCCGGCCCAGCGCCACGAATCGATCGAGAGCTTCAGCGCTGCGAAGGTCTCGGTCTGGGAGCCGGGCGCCACGTTGGGCTGGTCGCGGTAGGAGGCGATCTTCTCTCCCTCGACCCAGCCGGAGACGTACTGGCCGCGGACGGTGTTGGCCGCCACCTCGGCCGGCGACATCGGCTTCACGCCGCGGAGCACCTTGAGCTTCTCGTCGCGGAGATCCTCCGCGTGGAACTCGACCGGCGGGTCCATCGCGAACATGGCCATCAGCTGGAGGGCGTGGCCCTGCACGATGTCGCGCAGAGCGCCGGTGGCGTCGTAGAACTCGCCGCGCCCCTCCACGCCGACCGTCTCGGCCACGGTGATCTGGACCGAGTCGATGTAGCGCCGGTTCCAGATCGGCTCGAAGAGACCGTTGCCGAAGCGGAAGACGGCGAGATTCTGAACCGTCTCCTTTCCGAGATAGTGGTCGATGCGGAAAACCTGGTCCTCATCGAAGACCTCGCCGAGCTCGTGGTTGAGCGTCCGAGCGCTGCCGAGGTCGTAGCCGAACGGCTTCTCGACGATGACCCGCGTCCATCCTCGCGTCGAACCGGTGCGACGCCGCCCGCCGCTGGCCGCCAGTCCGGCCCGGTCGAGCTGGTTCACGATCTCCGGATACAGGCTCGGCGGCACGGCGAGGTAGAAGAGCCGATTGCCCGCGGTGCCGCGGTCACGGTCGATCCGCTCGAGGCGTTTCGCGAGCCTGACGTAGGCAGCCGGATCGTCGAAGTCTCCGCGGTGGTACTCGATGCCGCGCGCGAAGCTGTCCCAGATGGCCTCGGTCACCGGCTTGTTGCGGCTGTGCTTGTTGATCCCCTCGCGCAGGTGAGCGCGGAACTCCTCGTCGGACAGCTCGCGGCGCGCGAATCCCACGACCGTGAACTCCGGCGGCAGGAAGCCGCCGAGCAGGGTGTTGTAGAGCGCCGGCGCGAGCTTCCGCTCGGTGAGATCGCCGGTGGCGCCGCAGATCACCATCGTGCACGGCTCGGCCATGCGCTCGAGGCGGAGACCCTCCCGCAACGGGTTGGGCCGGATCCCGCTCGTCGAGGGCGGCGTTCGCGCTTCCTCGACCGGGGCGGTCTGCGTGGCAGAGTCCGGGGCGCGGGTCGTCATCGGTGCACCGCCAGCCTAGCGCTCCTTGATGGCGTGGCCGCCGAACTCGTTGCGCAGGGCGGCCAGGACACGATCGCTGTAGCTGTCCGGCTCGCGACGGCTTCGGAAGCGCTGGAGCAGGCTCAGCGTGATGACCGGCGCGGGGACGTCGTGGTCGATGGCCTCGAAGACCGTCCAGCGGCCCTCCCCGGAATCGGCGACCCAGCCGTGGATGCCCTCGAGGTCGTTGCCTTCCTTCTCGAAGGCGTCGCCGGCCAGCTCGAGCAGCCACGAGCGGATCACCGACCCGTGGTTCCACATCTTCGCGATGGCGCCCAGATCGAGGTCGTAGTCGCTGGCGTGGAGGATATCGAACCCCTCGCCGTAGGCCTGCATGATCCCGTACTCGATGCCGTTGTGGACCATCTTGGTGTAGTGACCGGCGCCGGCGTCCCCGCAGTACAGGTAGCCGTTCTCGGGAGCCAGCGTGTTGACCACCGGCTCGAAGCGTTCGAACACCTCGCGCTTGCCGCCGACCATCGCGCAGAAGCCGACCTCCAGGCCCCAGACCCCGCCCGACACGCCCATGTCGAGCCACTCGATCCCCTTCTCGGACAGCTCCTCCGCATGGCGCTTCGAGTCGTGGAAGCGGCTGTTGCCGGAGTCGACGATCACGTCGCCCGGCTCGAGGATCTCGGCGAGCTGTTCGATCATCGCGTCGGTGGCAACGCCGGAGGGGACGCTGATGATCACGTGCCGTGGCCGATCCACCATGTCCAGCAGCCGGTCGATCGGCTCCGCAACCGCCAGGCGACCCTCGTTCTCGGTCTCGGCGGCGAGCTCGGCGGCCACCTCCTCGGTCCGGTTCCAGACGACCACGTCGTGGCCCCCGCGGGCCGCGCGCCGCGCCATGCCGGCTCCCATCCGTCCCAGTCCACAGATTGCGACCTGCATCGGGATCAGCTCCTCTTCGTGATGTCTATCCGCCCAGCGCGGAGCCGACCATCGCCTCCACGCGCTCCAGGCCGGCCTCCAGATCCTCCAGGTGCAGCCGCAGCGCTCGCCGATTGCGCCGCTGCAGTGACGCGAGATCGCCGAGCGCCTGCGCCGCGATCAGGGTACCGAACGACTCCTTCCAGCCGGGGATCGGCAGGTCGCGTGACGGTTCCGCGGTCAGCTGCAGGAAGACCCCCGTGTCGGGACCGCCCTTGTGGAGCTGACCGGTCGAGTGGAGGAAGCGAGGCCCGAAGCCGAGGACCGTCGCCGCGCCGGTGGCGTCCCGGATGCGGGCGCGGAGCTCCTGCAGACGGCGCTCGACGTCTCGATCCGGCGGCAGGTAGGCGAGGATCGCGACGTAGTCGCGTCCGCCGGTCACGCTGCCGAACAGCTGGGCCACCGCGTCCTCGACGCTGACGGGTGCACCGCCCAGGACCTCGGGTTCGGCCGTGGCCGCGATGCCCGGCTCGCTGACGATCGGAGCGGGAGCCGGCAGGGCTCCCCTGGACCGATACGCCTCGAGCAGCTCCGTCGTGGCGTCCTTGCTCTCCTTCACGTTCGGCTGGTCGAACGGGTCGATGCCGAGGACGATGCCGGCGGCGGCGGTCGCCACCTCCCAGCGCATGAACTCGGCGCCGAGATCGAGTGGCTCGGCCACGGCGATCTCCTCGCCGGGCACGCCGTGATCCCGCATGTCGTCCAGAAGCCCATCGAGCTCGTCTCCCGGTGAGCGCATCACGACCAGGTACCGGTCGTCACCGTAGGTGGCCGGGTCGCCGATCGGCTCGCCGACGATGGGAACGATCCCGGTGCCGGCCTTGCCGGTGCTCTCGGCAATGAGCTGCTCGGCCCAGTCGCCGAAGGCGGCGAGCCGAGGCGGGGTGATGATGGTGAGCTTGTCACGCCCGGCGAGCGCGGCCTCGCCCATCACGGCGCCCAGGCGCAGTCCGGGGTTGTCGGCGGCGTTCGGCGTTCGGCAGGCCTCGGCCATTCGCGCCGCTCGCTCGAGCAGGCCGTCGATGTCGACGCCCGTCAACACGGCCGGCACCAGGCCGAACACGCTCAGCGCCGAGTAGCGGCCGCCCACGTCGGGCGGTGCCTCGACGATCGCGCGGAACTCCTGGGCGCGGGCCAGCTCGGCGAGCGCCGTATCGGGGTCCGTGATGGCCACGAAGTCCAGCGCGGGCGCGATCTCGGCCATCGCCGCCTGGTAGGCGTTCGGCTCGGTGGTGGTGCCGGACTTCGAGCTGACGCAGAACAGGGTCCGCTGCTCGGAGGCCCAGGATCTGAACCCCCGCACCACGTCCGGATGGGTCGAGTCGAGGACCCGCAGCTCCAGGCCATCGGCCGATGCGGCGCCGGCGCCCTCCGCGCCCCCCGCCCAGCCGAAGACGCGGGCGAACAGCTCCGGTGCCAGGCTGGACCCGCCCATCCCCAGTACGGCGGCGCGCCGGTAGCCATCGGCGCGAACGTCGCGGGCCAGGTGCTCGAGCTCCGGTACGCGCCGGCTCATCGCCTCGGGCAGGTCGAGCCAGCCGAGCCAGCCCGCCACCTCGTCGGCATCCTTGCCCGAGGCGGCCCACAGTGAACCGTCCTTCGCCCACAGGCGGCGGGCGACGTCGTCCGCGGTCCACGCCTCGAGCCGCGACGCGATCGCGGCGTCGAGTTCGCTCATGCCGGTGCGAGCT
>JAHWJN010000022.1 GCA_019348395.1 Chloroflexota bacterium | reverse complement strand
CGCACCTGTACGACCAGGGCCTGATCGAGGCCAGGGCCTACCAGCAGACGACGTGCTTCGAGGCGGCGGTGCAGTTTGCGCGAGCCGAGGGCATCGTCCCGGCGCCGGAGTCGTCGCATGCCATCCGAGGCGCCATCGACGAGGCGCTCGAGGCGCGGGAAGCGGGAGAGGAACGGGTCATCCTGTTCAACCTGTCGGGCCACGGCCACTTCGACATGGCCGCCTACGACGCGTACCTGTCGGGGTCACTCTCGGACGTCGAGCGCTGACCGGAGGCTCTCCGGGCTAGCGCAGGAGGGGCCGGGCGGTACCGCCCGGCGCCGAGTTTCTTCCTGCGTGAGCCGAGCCGACGGGTTCAGTGCTCGTCGGTCTCGCCCCGTTCGTCACTCCGTACGTAGGTCCCACGGTCTCGCCCTCGGTCCGATCCGTGGGGGTGCTCGAGCCGGTGCGGCAGCACGTCGATGATACGCGGCACCCGCTCGGCGATGATCGTCCAGGCGTGCTGGTTGTAGGAGTGCCCGTAGCCGTGGACCGTTCGGAGCCAGCGGGCGATCGGCAGGGTCAGCCGCGCCCCGAACCCCGCCGCCTCGAGTTGAGCCTCGATGCGCTCCCTGCTCAGCGTGTTCCAGTGGTATGCGCGGACGCGGCGCACCTCGTGGTCGGGCGCATCGGCCATGTTGAAGAAGGTCAGGATGACCCCGTCCTGCGCCAGCCGCATGGCCTCGGCCAGCGCATGCTCCATGGCCTCGATCGACAGGTGCTCGAAGATGTCGGAAGCGACGACGTAGTCGAAAGCCCGGTCGTCGTGCGAGAGGTCGAGGATGTCACCGACCTCCCATCGCGCCTCGGGATGACGCCTGCGGGCGTTGGCGATGTTCTTCTCGGAGAGGTCGATGCCAAGGTAGTCGAGATGCGGTCCGAGCCCCGCCGCCGCGAAGGCGCGGTAGTCATTGGCTGACCCGCACGCGAACTCGATGACCGAGATCGGGTCGGTCTCCAGCCGGTCGAGCCGCTGGCGCCAGCGATCGGTGAACTCGTGGTCGCGCTCCGCGATGGCGGCGTCGACGCGGCGCACGGCCGCGTGCTTCACCGGGTCCCGGTACGCCGCCATCTTCACGCCGAGCTCGGCGGCACGACGGCGCAGGACCTCGTTCAGCTCGATGGCCCAGTCGATCTCCTCCTCCATGGCGGCCGCGGCGGCCGGACCGAGGAGGCGCGCCAGCAACGCGTGGCGCACAAGGATGCTCTGGACGTTGACCCGAGGGTTCTGGTAGCCCGACACGAGGTACGCGTCCAGCATGTCGGCCGACCCTGACTGCCAGCTGCGGCGCAGGAGTGTTCGTTCGGCACGGAAGCCGAGCGGCAGGTGGCGCAGCGTCCATAGCACACCACCGGCCGCCGCCCTCATCGCGGTTCGCTTCGCGTGCTGGAGCAGTGCCACCGGTCCGCCGTCCGTCACCTGTCCAGCCTAGCAGCGTCTACGAACCGAAGGGAGATTCGGTAGTGATCCGACGCGCAGTACCTGGGGAGCCGTCTCGCATGGCACTACCGCGTGACGGGAATGCGGTTCGGGGCCGCGACGACGGGCGGTCGCTGGAGTGGCGCCGCATCTCGGCTCGGAGAGTGGTGGTGGTCGTCCACGCAATGGTGATCGGCCGACGAATCTGACTCGGCCAGGCACTCGAGCCGGGTACGTCGAGTAGCGATGCGGCTCGGTGCTCGGGCGCCGCAGCCACGGACGGCGCTCCCCGGGCCAGGCACAGCGCCGAGGCAGCAGGCGGATGGCCTTTCGTATCATGCCGGACATGGAGACATCGTGCCGGCGGTCCAGCACATTCGAGGCGCCAGGCAACCAGACATCGTGCGGTCTACCGCTTCACGAGTTCGGGAGGTTCAGCGCCACCAGCACGCGGCGGTCTCGGCGGTGCTGCAGTGCGAGCTGCAGTGGCGGAACCCTCTCGAGGAGGGACCCGCACGAGATGGCGACGCGGATGCGCGCCATACGGTGGTGAGCGGGTCGTGACCGACCGCATCCACGCGAGCGGGCTTCGGGTCAGCGTCGTCGTCGCGGTCTACAACCCTGGACCGCTCTTGCAGCGCCTGTTCGATTCGTTGCGATGGCAGACACTCCCGGCGGCCGCCTGGGAGGTGATCTTCGTCGACGATGGCTCGACTGACGGAAGCGGGCGTCAGATCGACGAGCTTGCCGAGGCCCACGCGAATGTCACGGCAATTCACATCCCGAACTCCGGCTGGCCTGGACGCCCCCGCAACATCGGAATCGACGCGGCAACAGGGCGGTACATCTACATCGTCGATCACGACGACTGGCTCACGCCCGAGGCGCTCGAGCGGCTGGCTGACCGTGCCGATGAGGGAGAGGCTGATGTCGTCATCGGCAAGGAGATCGGCCATGGGTTTGGTGTACCGCTCGAGCTTTTCGCCAGGAACGTCGACGATGCCCGGCTGGGCGCAGATCCGCTCCTCCATCTGCTGACGCCGCACAAACTCTTTCGCCGATCGATGCTCGTTGAGCACGGAATTCGATTTCCGGAGGGCCGGCGCCGGCTCGAGGATCACCACTTTGTCGTCCAGTGCTACTTCGCGGCGCGCCGGATCATGATCCTGGCCGATTACCCGTGCTACCACTGGACGGAGCGCCCCGAGCGCCAAAACGCCACTCACTCGAGGATCGATCCGGTCGGCTACTACGGCAACATGCGTGAAATCCTCGATATCGTCGACCGCAATACCAAGCCCGGGTCGTTGCGGGATCGGCTCTACGTCCACTGGTATCTCTCGAAGACGCTGCACAAGCTGCGTGGGCAGCGCTGGCAACTGGCGATCCTTGCGCCGCCAGCTGCGTCGCTGTTGGGCGAAATCGGCCGAATCGTCGAGGATCGGTTCTCCCCGCGGCTCGATGCGCTGCTGCCGGTCCGCTACCGAATGACGGCGCGTGCGGTGCGCTCCGGCAACCGGCGGCTCTTGGTTGCGGGCGCCACGTTCCTCGATGGAGTGGAGGCACGCGTGGAAACGACATCAGTCGCGCTCGACGGCACCCGTATGAAGGTGGCGCTGTCCGTGGCGCTCCTCGATCCTTCGGCTCAGCCTCTCCGGTTCGTGACGAAAGACGGGCGCCAGTATTGGGCCCCGCCGGAGTCGATGGGCTTCGGCGGCGAGCTGCAGCCGGAAGATCTCGACGCCACTGACACCCTCGGCGAGGCCGCGGTCACGATCATCCTCCGCCATCGCGCGTCCGCGACGTTCTTCGAGCATCGCGTTCCGTGGAGGCTCGAGTCTGGGGCGGACGACGTCCGGTCGCGGGGTGGCGTGACAGCGTCCTTCGACTTGGCAACGGTCGCCGCCGGTGGACCGCTGAGCTCCGGGACGTGGGACTTGTTCGCGAACCTCGCGTGCGCAGGGTTCGCCCGGCGCCGTCGCCTGCCTGGCGGCCATCCGCCACCGCTGGATGCCATGGCCGCAGTCTCGGCCTACGTTACGGCGGCCGGGAACCTCGCCCTGAAGGTGCGCCGCTCCGACGGGCCCGAGCTCGTAATCGCCCCGCCGGTGCCGGATGTTGGGTGGCGCATCACGCGCTCAAGTGTGCTGAATGCACTGCGCTCCAGACTGCCGGGTCGCGCGCGGAGAGCGGTGCGGGCCGTCATCCGCACGTTTCGGGCCTGAGCGAGAGCATCGGGTAGCCCCGACCACCCATCGATCAACATCCGTCGGCTGAGCAAGGGCCAGCGTCTTGCTCCGGGGCGGCGCGTCGACTCAGCGGTCGGACGTCGTCTCCGACTGCTCCTCGCGCTGACCGTAGGCCGCGTCCGGGCTCTCGCCGAACTCCTCGCTGGCCGCGTCCGGGTCCACGGGCTGATTCATGGGTCCATCGGGTCGGGGGTCGCGGACGGCCGGGTCGGCATCACCCGCTTCGCGGGGCTCCTGGTCCTGCCCCATGGTCTCGCCCTGGCTGACGTTGGCGCTGCGCTCATTCATGGATGGGATACCTCCTCCCGCGGAAAAGGCACACTGCGTGCCAGCGGGCCGCGGCTCCGGCCGAGCCTCAGTAATTCGGTTCGTCGAGGAGCCATGAACCGTCGACGCGCACCAGGCGCCAGTAGCCGATGAACTCGCGGCTGCCGCCGCCGTCGTAGCGCTCGGTGAAGTTGGCCTGCACGGTCGCGGCGTCTCCGGAGCGGCTCGCCACGCTCAGCTGCGAGAACGTGATCGAGGCGGTGTTGGCGAAGCGATCGTCGAGGTTCTCCTGGCGAGGGTAGGTTGCCTTCATGTGGGCGCTCCATAGCGCGTACGCGGCGTCGAAGGCACCGTCGGTCACGAATCGGTAGAAGGCCGCCACGGCGTCGTCCGGACCGGCCAATGCCACCGGCCCCGCGGCCGCCGGGGCGGGCGTCGTGGGTGCAGGGTTCGGCGCCGGCGCCTGTGCCGTGGTCGGGTCGGGGATCGGCTCCGGGCTGGGAGTCGGGCTGGGCGGGGAGGCGGTGGGGGTCGGATCCGGCGTCGGCGATGGGCTGTCCGTGGGCTCCTCGGCTTCGCCCCCCGGCACACCGACGATGATGTCGAGCGGGCTGACGGGCTCGTCGACGCCTGCGTCTCCGCCGCCGAGAAGACGCATCGTCGACCATCCGACGACCGCCAGGACCAGGAGCGCCGCCGCACCGGCCGCCCACACCGGCAGCCCGCGGCGGCGTGGCTCCCGGCGCGGCCGCTCCCCCGGCACGGGCTTCGGGAGCGGAGCGAGCGTGGCGGTGCCGGTCCTCGCCGGCGCGCCGGCAGCCGCGTCCGAGGCCCACCCCTCGAGGGCTCGGCGCAGGTCGGCTGCCGACTCGAAGCGCTGTGCCGGGTCGCGCGCCATGGCACGTTCCACGATCGCGGCGAGTGGCGCCGGGACCGCAGGATTGGCCTGCCGCACCGGCGGCGGCGGGCGGCGCAGGCGGGCCGTCGCCACCGCATAGGCCGTGTCGCCCGAGAATGGTCGCTCGCCGGTCAGCAGCTCGTAGAGGACCACGCCCAGCGCATAGATGTCGCTCGCCTCGGTCGCTCGCTCGCCGCGTGCCTGCTCGGGGCTGAAGTAGTCGACCGAGCCGAGCATGGCACCGGTCCCGGTCAGGCTCTCGTCGCCGGTGGCTCGGGCGATGCCGAAGTCGGCCACCCGCGCGCGGTCGTCGGCGTCCAGCAGGATGTTGCCCGGCTTGATGTCGCGGTGGACGACTCCGGCCGCGTGCGCGGCCTCGAGGGCGGACGCCACGTCGATGCCGATGCGAGTCGCTCGCTCGGCCGACATCGGGCGATCGGCCGCCAGCGCGGCGGTCAGGTCGCCGCGCTCGATGAGCTCCATGACGATGTACGGCACGCCGTCCTCGGCGCCGACGTCGTAGACCGCCACGATGTTCGGATGGTTGACCGATGCGGCGCGCAGCGCCTCGGTCTCGAACCGCCGCAGGGCGGTGCGATCCTCGCCCAGCTCGTCGCGCATCAGCTTGACGGCCACCGGCCGGTCGAGCCGCTCGTCGCGGGCGTGGTAGACGCTGGCCATGCCGCCGCGGGCGATCGGCTCGCCCAGGCGATAGCGCTCGCCGATGAACGCCGGGGGCGCGCTCATCGATCCGGCGTCGGGATGTGCTCCATCGTGCGTGCGTTGAGCAGGTGTCGTACCAGACGCCGTTTGCCGTCCGCGGCGTTCAGGAGGGTCCCGGTCGCCGAGGCGGAACCGGATCGCCGGCGGTCACCGGCACGCCGGCCAGCTCGGCGGACGGCACCGCACCGGGAACGAGGTGCTCCGATGCCCGCAGCCAGCGGAGCGGCGCCAGCGCCACGAGCAGGAGCAGCCCGGAAACGAGCAGCAGGCCGTCGACCCCCTGCCACTCCGCCGCGCCGCCACCGACCAGTGATCCGGTGATCTGCCCGAGCGCCAGGAAGACGGAGTACAGCCCCATGATCGCGCCCCGGTCGTCGGGGTGCGTCTCGCTGATGTCGGCGAGCATGCCGAGCGCGGCCGGGGTCGCCCCGGCCAGCACGAACAACCCGGCCGCCGCCACGCCGAGCAGACCGAGCTGGATGATCGGCGAGGAGAACTCCGTATGGTTCAGCCCGTAGATGGCACCGATCATCGCCAGTCCGCCGACGATGCCGATGGCCATGATGGTGGTGCGCCGGAACCGGCGGAAGCGGTTGCCCCAGTAGAAGATGCCGGCGAAGAAGATGAGCATCGCGATCGCGAGCCCGATGCTGATTCCCATCGGCCCGTAGCCGCCCATGAGGCGCTGATCCTCGAAGCCGGGCTTCGGCTGGTTGACGAGCTGGAAGATCGATTGGCTCGTCCAGGCGCCGATGAACGCGTTGACCGCGATCCAGGTCGGCGCGAGCAGCCAGACCGATCGGCTGGCGAGCAGCTCACGGTAGCGATCGAGGTTGAACCGGTGCGCGCCCGCGCCGCCCACGCCGAGCTCCTCGGTGTCAGCGGCCCGGCGCGTTTCGG
Source organism: Chloroflexota bacterium (assembly GCA_019348395.1). Classification (GTDB taxonomy): domain Bacteria; phylum Chloroflexota; class Limnocylindria; order QHBO01; family QHBO01; genus JACDBZ01. Next base: position 6,613 of record JAHWJN010000022.1, on the reverse strand, counting down.
TCACCCCGTACCGGTAGATCGCGAAGCTGACGAGGTAGAGCGCCGCGTTGAGGAAGAAGGCGTTCCGCCCCAGCAGCTCCCAGAGCCCGCCCGCCGCCACCAGGCCGACGCCGAGACCCGCCAGCGTGGCCGCCTCGAAGCGTGCCACGACGCGGCCGCGCAGTCCCTCGTCACTCGACGTCGCGCCGGCGATGTAGCCCAGGATCGAGGGGATGCTGGCCGCGGCCGCGGCGCCCTCCAGCCACCGCGTGATGCCGAGGAGGAACAGGTCGGTGGTGAGCGCGGTCATCACCACCGCCACCGCGCCGAAGATCGGTCCGTACTGCATCACCCGGCGCGACCCGAGCCGGTCGGAGAGGATCCCGAACAGTGGCGAGAGGAGCAGCTCGGCGAGGTAGAAGGTGGCGGTGAGGAAGCCGACCTCCAACGGACCGACGCCGGCATCGGCTCCGTACTCCTCGAGCCCGGCGAGGTAGTAGACGAGCAGGCCGGTGGTCAGCCCGGTGCTGAAGCGAAGCGTGAAGGTACCGACGAGGACGGCGACGATCGAACGTGACATCGGGCCGTCAGTATGCCCAAAACCGGCTCCCCGCCGGAGGCGGCCCGGGTCAGCAGTGCGAGGGCTCGGGCCAGTGGCCGCTCACGGCCGCCTCGGTGTTCGGCGGCTGGCAGCTCTCACCGCGGGCGATGTCGGTCGGCGTCCAGGTGCGTGCCATCAGGTCCCGCGATCGCTGAGCGAAGGCGCACGGGTCCTCGACCACGTCGAAGCGAAGCTCCGCCCCGTCGCGCTCGACGCGATAGGTGCCGATCTCGCTGCCGCACTCCGGATCGTTGAGCAGCGTCAACAGCTCGCCGTCATAGGTGAAGTGCCCGAACGATCGGTACGCCGGCTCCTCGTGAAGCATCTCGTAGCGCCCGCGGTCCAGGCGCAGGATCGACTCGCCCCGGTCCGGCGGGAAGGGCGGGCATCGGCGGCAGGCGGCCCGATCGCCGGTGTAGGTGTCGGTCGGCGGACGAGTGTATTCGCCGTCGAGCTCGGTCGGCAGCAGGTCCGGGATGGGCGTGCGGAACGGGTACGGCTCGCTCGGATCGGTCCGCCAATCCGGGGCCGGGTCTGCCGAAGCCGGGATGGACGCCGGCTCCGACGGGCCCGGGCCCGCCATGCAGGCGCCGGTGACGACCGCCAGGCCGAGAAGGGCTGCGGCCATCGGCGCGGTGCGTCGTGGCCGTGCCCGGCCGGCCCCGGCCAGGCCGCCGACCACCAGGCCGCCCGCCACGGCGGTGGCCACGATCACCGGCCATCCGGGCGTCGCGGTCATCGTGGTGGCGGCAGTCAGGCTGACGGTGTCCCGGCCGATGAGCAGGACCGCGCCGAAGGCCAGGACCGATACCCCCGCCGCGATCACTCCGATCCGGCGCATCGTCGAGCGGTCGACCAGCGTGGCGGCGACGAGAGCGCCGCCGGCGACGCCCACCCCCAGGACGCCGATCGGCAGCCAGGGGACGAAGTGGCCGCTCCAGGCGCCCTGCATTCCAACGATGCGCGCGGAGCCGTACCCGACGATCACGCGCTCGGTGTCCACCCAGACCGGGGCGCGGGACACCAGGGAGATCGTGACGCCGGCGATGCCGGCGAGGAGCGTGGCGCGGCGCAGGATCATCGGCGCCACGGTAGACACGCGCAGGAGATGCGGCAACCTTCTGTGCCGATGGGTCTTCGTTGACGGCTCCCGCACCCGCAGCCGTCGCTGGTGCGACATGGCGCGTGCGGGAACCGTGCAAAGGTGGCGCTCCGGCGGATGGCGCGCGGAGTGAGCGGCTAGCTCCCGGAGCCGTTGGTGTAGGAGGCCAGGCCGAAGGCCTCCTCGAGGGCCTCGAGCGGCCGGAATCCCACCGCCGCCTTCGGCGGCTGACCGGGAGCGAAGAGCGCCACCGTCGGGATGCTCATGATCCCGTAGCGCATCGCCGTCTGCGGATTGGCGTCCACGTCGAGCTTGCGGACCTCCACGTTGCCGGCGTACTTGTCGGCCAGCTTGTCGATCTCGGGGGCAACCATGCGGCACGGGCCGCACCACTCGGCCCAGAAGTCGACGACCACGGGCTTCTCACTCTGCAGCACCTCCGCGTCGAAGGTGGCGTCGGTGACCTCTTGAACGTTCGAAGACATCGGAATCCTTTCGTGTGTAGCGCCGGCGTCAGCCGGCGACCTGCTGCAGCAGTCGACAGGCATCGAGGACCCTCGGATCCACGAGCCGATAACGGACGGTGCTGCCCTCGCGCCGGCTGGCGACCAGGCCCGCCGCGCGCAGAACCGCGAGATGCTGCGACATGTTGGGCACCTGGCAGCCCACGTCCCGCGAGAGTTCGCTCACGCTGCGTTCGCCGGCCCCCAGTTTCTCCACCACGCAGAGGCGCTTCGGATCGGAGAGGGCGCGCGCGACCGCGGCCGCGTGCAGGCGGCTCACGTCGGTCGAGGGCGGTGCGGTGACCATCGCCGGTATCATCTCATCACTTGCGCAAGTACGCAAGCCGCGCGCATCGCCGGCGAGAGGTCAGCCGCCCATCACGCGGTGGACCCCGGTCGCCTCCGAGGAGGCCTCCGGGAGCTCGGTGGCGCGCGCGGCCGCGAACCGCCCGATGCCGGCCACCACGAAGAGGATGGCGAACGCCGGGAAGCCGCCGAGCATCATGACCAGCGACGCCGTCGCCACGCCGCCGGAATAGGCGCCCACGTTGCGCACCACGAAGTGGCTCTGGAAGGCGAGCACGTCGGGCCCGGTGGCAAGCCGCATCAGTCGCTCGTTGGCGGAGAGCTGCCCGGCGGTGTCGCCGGCGGCGAGAAGGATCGCGACCACGACCAGGACGACCGGGGCGAGGGGATTCGCCGGGTGCGCCGTCAGCCCGAGGAACAGGGCCAGCCCGCGCAGCACGAAGGACCGACGCAGCAGGACCGACGAGGAGCCGCCACGCAGGTGCGAGCTGACGTACAGCGACGCGAGCACCAGGGTTCCCGAGCTGATGGCGCTGAGCGCGATCGCGAAGCCGGCGCCGGTGCCGAGCACGCTCATCGCGTAGACGGACAGGAACGGCGACAGCCCGGCCGAGAGGAGCGCCAGCGTCATGACGTTGCCGTGGCGACGCAGGCGGTCGCCGCCATCCACTGCCCATGCGGTTCTTCGGGGGATGCGCACGCGCCCGGGCGGCGGCAGCTGCCGCAGGATGACGAGCGGGCCGATCCCGGCCAGTCCGGAGACGGCCAGCGGCACCGCGTAGGCCCACAGCCCGACGGCGCCGACCATGGCGTCGATGGTGAAGGCCATGGGCAGGAGGACCACCGATCCGATGCCGAGCGTGACGGCACCGAGCTTCGGGCCCACCACGCGTCGCTCGTCCTCCGGCAGGATGATTCGGTACCACGACTGTTGGAGGCTGAATGCGATGGCACCGAAGGCGCCCAGCACGCCGCTCACCACGCCGACGAGCGTGATGGCGAGCCAGGCCGGTATCAGGCCGAGCGCGGCCACGGCGACGACGGCGGCCATGAGGAATCCTCGCGGCTCGCCGACCGTGGCGAAGACGATGACGAGGCCGCGCAGGTTGCCATCGGTCCGGTCGAGCATGGCGGGCAGCCAGCGCTGCGCCATGGTGCCCACGGCGGGCAGCACGGCGAGGAAGGTGGCCAGCGCCGGGTGGGCGCCGAGGGCGAGCAGCAGCGGAATGGTGATGGCAGGGCCGGTCAATGCGCCGATGAAGCCCTGCGCCACCGCGACGACGCGGAACGCGCGATACGGCCGCGCCGCGAAGGCACGCCAGTCGGAGACGGCATGGGAGACCGGCGCCCGAGCCGGCAGATGGGAAAGGCGGGAAAGACGGGGAAGACAGGAGACGGGACGCGCGCGCACGGAGAGCTCGTTGAACCTTGTCCGGGACCGCGCCTACTCCCGCCAGGCAGACCCCGACGGACGTCGGTGCAGGGCGTCCCAGCCACGCAACCGACGTCGTCCAGCGTAGCGCATGCCAGCGGAGAAGTGAGGTGACCGATTGGTACGGGTCACATTGCGACAGGCTGTTGTCACAAGGCGCGCACAGGATGCGGCCATGAACATCCTTCTCGACTGCGCCTGGTGCGGCGACGAGACCGTCTTCGAGGTCAACGAGGCCGACGACGAGCTCGTGTGCGGCGCCTGCAACACGCGGACGGCCTTCGCGCCGGACCCGGCCACCACCTTTGCGCTGCTGTACGAGTCGGCCCGAGCCGCCTGACCGAGAAGCTGAGCCGGCGGGCGACTGCGCCCACCGGCCCCGGTTCGTTCAGGACTCGGCGATCTCGATCGTGTCGATCCGGTCGCCGGGCTCGCGGTCACGCTGCGGATCGCGCTCGCGGAGCGACATCAGCACGTCCATGCCCTCGGTGACTCGGCCGAAGACGCTGTGGCGGTCGTCCAGGTGCGGCGTCGGACCATGGGTGATGAAGAACTGGCTGCCGTTGGTGCCCGGTCCGGCGTTGGCCATCGACAGCACGCCGGGCGCATCGTGGCGCAGCTCCGGGTGGAATTCGTCGTCGAACTGGTAGCCCGGTCCTCCGGTCCCGGTTCCGGTCGGATCACCGCCCTGCGCCATGAAGCCGTTGATCACGCGGTGGAATGTGGTGCCGTCGTAGAAGCCGGCGCGGGCGAGGTTCACGAAGTTCTCCACGGTGCGCGGTGCCCTGTCGGCGTAGAGCTCCGCGACGATGTCGCCCTTCTCGGTCTTCAGCGTGGCGGTGTAGGACTTCGACGTGTCGAGCGCGCCGCTGGGGGGCGCGAGCTGATCGGCCATTGGAGTCTCCTTGGGGATGCGGGATGCGGGACCGATGCTACCGAAGCGGCTCGTCGCTGGTAGCCTCGCGGCCATGACACGCACGCTGTATGCCGGGGCGCGGATCGTCGACGGAACCGGGGCCGAACCGGCGGTCGCCGACCTCGCAGTCGAGGATGGCCGCATCGTCGAGGTCGGGCGCGGGCTGGACGGGGACGAGCGCGTCGACCTCGACGGGAAGAGCCTGCTGCCGGGTCTGTTCGACTGCCACACCCACGTGGTCGTGAGCAGCATCGACACCATGCGGCTCCTGCAGATGCCGTTCAGCTACCGTTTCTTCCTGGCCGCGCAGAACCTGGAGGCGACGCTCCGCATCGGCATCACGACCGTGCGCGACGCCGGCGGTGCCGATCTCGGCATCAAGCAGGCAGTCGAGGACAAACTGGTGCTCGGCCCGCGAATGCAGATCAGCCTCAGCATGCTGAGCCAGACCGGCGGGCACGGCGACGGCTGGATGCCGTCGGGCGCCACGATGAAGGCGCTCCTGCCCAAGCATCCCGGCGTGCCCGAGACGATCGTCGATGGGCCGGACGAGATGCGGCGCGCCGTCCGCACGCTCATTCGGATGGGTGCCGATGTCATCAAGGTCGCGACGTCCGGCGGCGTCCTGTCGCCGCGCGACAAGCCGACGCATGCCCACTTCCGGCTCGAGGAGCTCGAGGTGCTCGTCGAGGAGGCGTCGGCGGCCGGCATCTTCGTCATGGCCCACGCGCAGGCGGCACCGGGGATCAAGAACGCTGTTCGCGCGGGGATCCGGTCGATCGACCACGGGATCTACCTCGACGACGAGGCGATCGAGCTCATGCTCGAGCGCGGGACATGGCTCGTCCCGACGCTGGTCGCCCCGCGTGGCGTCGTCGACGCGGCCGATGCCGGCGCCTCCATCCCGGAGGCTTCGGTCGCCAAGGCGCGCGAGGTGGTGGAGATTCATCGCGCGTCGTTCGCGAAGGCCGTCGAGGCGGGCGTCAAGGTGGCGATGGGCACCGACTCAGGCGTGACACCGCACGGCGAGAACCTGCGCGAGCTGGCGCTGATGGTCGACGGCGGCATGACGCCGATGCAGGCGATCGTGGCCACCACCCGCTCGGCGTCAGAGCTCATGGGCCTGGAGCAGGAGCTCGGGACACTCGAGCGGGGCAAGCGCGCCGATCTCGTGGTCGTGGACGGCGATCCGCTCGACGTGGCGTCCCTCGCCGAGCGGATCGCCGCGGTCTACCAGGACGGGCGCCAGGTCGTCTGATCGGACCCGGTCAGTGCTCGACGTCGATGACGAGCCGCGGCGGCTCGTCGAGCAGCAGGACCCGTACGCACGCATCGGCGGCGAGTCCCAGGTACCAGCTGCTCTGCCGTTCGAAGTCGCCGCCCTCGACGGCGTGCACCAGCACCGGGAAGCCGGTGCGGAACTCGGTCGGCCCGTCATAGGAGCTGGTCCCCGCATCGGTCTGCTTGGTGCCGCCGCGCATGGTCAGTCCCAGGAAGGCGTCACCGTCGACCTCGATCGGCATGCCGGAGCCGTCCGCGGCGAATGGGGGCTCGGCGCGTTCCAGCGAGAACTCGGGGGTTCCCTGCGCAAACTCGAAGACGAGCCGGTCATACCCATCGTGGGTTCCCACGCGGACGTCGACGATGTTGGCGATCGGGACGGTCCCGCCGTCGACGACCGGGTAGTCGCAGGAGAAGGCGGACTCGCCACCGTCGGCGGGCGTCGGCGTCGGAACCTCGGTCGCGGGCCCGGCGGTCCGCGCCGCGTCCGTGC
>JAHWJN010000021.1 GCA_019348395.1 Chloroflexota bacterium | reverse complement strand
ATCAGGTCAACCGGCGATCTCGATCTCCCCGAGGGGAGCGAGGCGAAGGTGCGCGCCAGGGAGCTCGAGATGGCTCGCAGCCTGGTACAGAGCCTTGCGGACAAGTTCCGGCCCGATTCCTACACCGACGACTACCGCACCGCGCTCGAACAGCTCATCGAGCGAAAGATGCGCCGCGAGCGCCGAAACGTGAAGCGTCGGAAGCCGGAGCCCAAGGTCATCGACCTCATGGAGGCGCTCAAGGCAAGCGTGGACGAGGCGAAACGCGATTCCGGTACGTCGAAGAAGAAGAAGGCGGGCAGCAGGAAGGCCGCCCGGCGGTCGCGCTCGGCGGCCTGACGCTGTCGGCGCGCGACGGCTATCTAGAAGCGCTCCTCGCCCTCGCTGAGCTCGTCGCCGCCGATACGCGTGCCGCCGGAGCCCTGCTGGTCGGGCGGTGTGGCCGGCGACGGATGCGACTCCATCCGGTAGGCAGGGTCATCGGGGCTCAGCCCGTGCTCCGAGCCGTAGCCATCGTCGCGCGTCGCCAGGTTCGTCGGGTCGCCGGTGGGCAGCCGCTGCGGTTGGCCCACGTCCCCCTGCTGGGCGGGCGCGGTTCGACCCTGGGCCTGCGTCATGTCGGCATGGTGAATCGGATCCTCCACCTCGCGGCGCTCGCCAGGATCGAAGGCCCGATCCGTCTCGTCTGGGGTGAGGTCGCCGGTGGCACCGGTCATGCCGCCGCCACCGACGTGCTGATCTCGGTCCATCGGACTAGCGCTGTGGAGACGCCTCGACCTCGCCGCGCCACGAGCCGGTCTCCGAGCCACGGCTCTCGATGAACTCCTTGAAACGCTCGAGGTCACCCTTGACCCGGCGATCCAGGAAGCCCAGCCCGGTGCCCACGTTTTCGACGAATCCTTCGGGATCGACGTCCATCTGAAGCGTCACGCGGGTCGTCTCGTCGTCGATGCGATGGAAGGTCACGACACCGGCGTTCTCGGCGCCCGAGGTGTTCCGCCAGGCGACGCGCTCATCCGGCTTCTGCTCGGTGATCTCCGCGTCCCACTCCTTGTCCTTGCCGGCGATCTCCGCCTTCCAGAACAGGTGCGTGTCGTCCTTCTGAGTGACCTTCTCGACTCCCTCCATGAACTCGGGGAAGTCCTCGAACTGCGTCCACTGGTTGTAGGCGGTGCTGACCGGGACCTTGACGTCGATGCTCTCGACCACGGAAGCCATGGCGATCGTCTCCTCTATGCGTGACATCGGGGGGTGGTGTGCCCCGTCATCAGTGCAAGGCGCGCGCCAGAGCGACCACCGCACGGTGGTGCCAGACGCGCAGCACCATCACCCTTCCGGCCGTCAATCCCCGCCGAGGCCCGCGTGGATGACCCGAGCGTTGTGGAGCAGCATGCCGTCCATCGTGTCGGCCCCCGAGCCCTCGGGGCCGAGCGAGTCGGTGTAGATCGGATCATCCACCAACCGCGCGCCGGCTTCTTCCGCCACCGCTCGCGCCAGCGCCGGGTCCACCGATGACTCGGTGAAGACCGCGGTCACCCCGGCCGCGCGAATGTCGTCGACGAGCGCCTCGATCTGCCGGGCGCTCGGCTCGGAGGAGACGTCGAGGCTCGGAAAGACCGAACCACCGAACTCGAGCCCGTATTCGTCCAGGAAGTACCCCAACGCGTCGTGGTCGGTCACGACGGTCCGTCGATCGTCCGGCAGCTGCCCGAGCAGGCTCCGGATCTCGGCGTCGGCTGTCTCGAGGCGCCCGATGAGCTCGTCGGCGCGCGAGGTCATCCCGGCCTCGTCGGCGCCGAGCGTCAGCAGGGCATCGCGCGCGTTCTCCACCATGACGATTGCGTTCGGGGCGCTCAGCCAGTAGTGGGGATCGGGCTCCTCGGTGCCGTGGTCGTCGTCGTCGTCATCGTGTGACCCCTCCTCGCCCGGCTCGTCCTCATCATGGCCGTGTCCCGGCTCGTCCTCGTCCGCCATTCGAAGGTCGATGCCGTCGCTCAGGTCGTGCACCTGTGCCGCCGCGTTGGCACCCTCCAGGGTGTCGACCAGCCAGTCCTCGAGCCCCGCCCCGCTCATCAGGATGAGGTCGGCGCGCTCGATGGCCGCGGCGTGCTCGGGCGCCAGCTCGAAGTCGTGTGCCTCGATCCCGGGGGCCATCAGCACGGTCAGGTCGATGGCGTCCCCGCCGACCTCGCGGGCCACCGATCCCACCTGCGTCGTCGTCGCCATCACGCGCGGCCGCTCGGACGACTCCTCGCCTGGCGCGCTACAGCCCGCCGACGCGACGAGCAGGGCCGCAATCGCAACGATACTCAATCTCATGTGAGATACGGTATCACCTGGGACCGAGGTGGTCAACATCGTCTTCCTCCGTATACTCGGAGGCGCCCCGCCCCGAGTTCGCCGGCTGCGCCGGCCGAGGTACCGTGCACCGCGCTCCCCGCCTTTCCCGCATCCGGCCCGTCCGAGTGCTGCTCGGCGTCCTCGGCGCGATGCTGCTCTCGGCGGGCACTCCGCCCGCCGCCGATGCGCACGCGGAGCTCGTCGGCGCGACGCCGCAGCCGGGCGGGTCGGTAATCGAATCGCCCGACGCGATCGAGCTGCGCTTCAGCGAGCCGATCGACCCCGCACTGGCGTTCGTCGATCTGATGGACGAGCGGCGCGAGTCCGTGGGTGACATCGGGCCGGTCACCGTCGATGATGACGGGCGGACGGCCCGGGTCAGTCTCCCCCACCTCGCGGCGGGCACGTACACGGCCACCTACCAGGTCGTGTCCAGCGTCGACGGCCACGCCACCACCGGCGCCTTCGCGTTCGTCATCGATCCGACCGGCGCGCAGGCCCCACCGCCCGCGCCGCCGGACGCCAGTCAGCCGGCCGTCGACGGCTGGGCGATCGGCGCGCGGTGGCTGGGACTGCTCGGGGGGCTGGTCGCGCTCGGCACCCTCCTCGCCTGGTGGCGAAGCCGACCGCTGCTCCCGCGGGCCGACAGCGGCCCTCCATGGATCACGGTCGGCACCGCGGGAATCCTCGCGTACGCCGGCCTGGCTGCCTACCTGTGGCGAACGTCGCTGCCCATCCTCGAGACCGCCCCGGAGCGAATGTCCGGGCTGCCCCTGGACTGGGCGGCACCGTTCGGGTCGACGCCATTCGCGATGGCGATGCGAGTCGCCCTCGCGGGCAGCATGCTGACGGTCGTCCTCGCCGCGGCGGTGGTCGGCGTCGGACGTGGCCGCCACGGGACCGCGCGCGTGGTGGTGGCGGGCACGCTGCTGGCGACCGCGCTCGCCACCGTCACCCTCGCCGGGATGAGCATGGCCGCCCACGCGGCGGCCAGCGGCGGCGTCCTGTTCGGCCTGGTCGACCTTGGCCACCTCGTCGCTGTCGCCGCCTGGCTCGGGGGGTTGCCTGCCATCCTCGTGCTCGGCCGTCGTGCGCAGAAGCGACGAGACCTCACCATGGCCATGCTCCGGCACCATGGGCCAATGGCGCTCGTCGCGGCACCCATCGTCGTCCTCACCGGACTCGCCAACTCCTCGCTGGTCCTCGGCTCGTCGCGCGGCCTCGTCGCCAGCGAATACGGGAATCTGCTGCTTGCCAAGGTGATGCTCCTCGCCGTCGCGCTCGGGATCGGCGCGGTCAACCACTTCGCACTTCGCGGCCGCGGCCGCGCATCCGTGTCGGCGCTGCTGGGGGCCGAGCTGGTGGTCGCCGCGCTGGCGATCGGCGCGGCCGCGACCATGGTCACGGTGCAGCCGGCCGCGGCGCGGCAGCCCGCGGTCGTGAGCGTTCCGGTGGCTCCCGCGCACCTGTTCGGGCGCGCGGGACCGGCGAGCGTCCACGTCACCGTCGACCCGCCGAGCCCCGGTCCGCAGCAGTACCTGGTCACCGTGGCGGACGCGGAGACCGGCGAGCCCCGGTCCGACGTCCAGCTCGCCTTCCTCGAGCTGGCGTCGCCCGACGGCAGTGACCGTCCCGTCGAGCGGGTGCAGCTGGAGCCGGACGGCGACGACCCGCGCCTCTTCCGCGCAAGCGGGGCGCTCATGTCGGTGGAGGGCGACTGGACGCTCGACGTCGTGGTTCGCCGCCGCGGATCGCTGGACGAACGTGCCGTCTTCACCGTCCCGGTCCGCCGCCCGGCCCCACCCCAGCTCGTCATGCCGCCCGACACCGGCGTGGGCGTGCCGGCACCGCTGGGTGCGCTGTGGGGGCTGCTGCCGGACGGGCCGACCGGTTGGCTGCCAGCGCTCGTCGCGGTCGCCGCCCTCCTCGCGGTCGGTCGCACGCGCCCGGCCTGGCCGTTCCGGACCGGCCTGCGCATCGGTGTGGCCGCGATGGCCGTCGTGGCCGTCCTGGCGGTCGGCACCCGGACGGTGGTCATGACCGCCAACGCGCCGACGAGGGCGGAGCTGGACGAACATGTGCCCGACGCCGACTTCGTTCCGTCACCCGGCACGGGCGAGGCGATCTACCGCGCGAACTGCGCGGCATGTCACGGCTCCGATGGCTCGGGCGAGGGTCCGGTCCGCACGCTGCCCCCGGCAGGCCCTCTGGCTGAGGCCGTCGCCCGAATGACGCCCGCCGAGCTGTCGTACCGTATAGCCAACGGGCTGGCCGGCACCGCCATGCCGGCCTTCGCCGCCACGCTCACCGATGATGAGCGCTGGCAGCTTGTCACATACCTCGAGGACCAATGGAGACGACCATGACCCGAACGCTCCGCGTGCTTCCCCTGGCCATTGCGGGGCTGCTGATGGCCGCATCTCCGGCGGCCGCCCATGCGGAGCTGGTCTCGGTGGAACCTGCCGCGGACGAGGAGCTCGAGGCACCGCCCGACACGGTCGTGCTGGTCTTCAGCGGCGAGCTCGATGCCGAGGCCAGCAGCTTCGTGGTGACCGATGCCGATGGCGTCGAGGTCGGCCGCGGCGGCGTGGATCTCGAGGTCGCCGAGCGCAGTGAGATGCGGGGAGCCGTCGAGATCGACGGTCCGGGGACGTATACCGTGGAGTGGTCGGTGGTGGCGGCCGACGGGCACGCTGCCGAAGGCGCGTACGCATTCGTGGTGGCCGGTGAGGGTGGGGAGCCAGCGGCGGCCCCCGATACGGCGCTGCCCGCCCCCGCGACGAGCCCGCTGCAGCTGCTCGGGCTGATCCTGCTCGGGGGAGCGGCAGCGACGCTGCGGCGCACCGGCATGGCGAACCGATGACGCGCGCCGCACCCTGGGTCGTCCTGCTCGCCCTGGTCGCCGGCATCGCCGCCTGCGTTCCCACCGGCGGTCCGAACGCCGAGGCGTGCGCGGCCCCGTCGGTCACCCTGGAGATGGCGCCGTCGCCAGACGGCCTGGCGCCGGGCGCGCCATCGGTGTGTCGAGACCAGGAGGTCACCCTGGTCGTGGACTCCGCGGTCGACGGCGTGCTGCACATCCACGGCTACGACAGCGAGGTGCCGGCCTTCGAGGTGAGTGCGGACGACGTGACCGAGATCACCTTCGTCGCGGGCCGCAGCGGCCAGTTCCCCATCGAGTTCCATTCGGCTGACGACCCGACGGGCGTGGAGGTCGGTGTCTTCACCGTCCATGAGCCCTAGCCGGCGTCGCCGGGTGGCCGGCGTGGCGGGCGTCGCCGTGGCGGCGCTTCCCGCGCCGGTCCTCGGGCACGCCATCGGCGGCACCTACCAGCTGCCGCTCCCGCTGTGGATGTACCTGGTCGGTGCCGCGGTCGCGGTCGGAGCCTCGTTCGTCGTGACGGCCCTGCTCCAGCGGCGCGCCGCCGACGCCGTTCCCCCTCGCTGGCCGGTGCCAGGGTCGCTGGCCGCGGTGACGCGATGGGCCCTGCGCGCCATTGGCCTCGCGTGGTGGTACGGGGCGATCGCGGTCGGCTTCGTGGTCGGCGACATCTCGCCGTTGCCCGCGGTGCTGCTCTGGATCGGGATCTGGGTCGGCCTGCCGATCGCCGCCGTCCTGCTCGGCAACCCGTGGCCGTCGCTCAGCCCGTTCCGTACCACCTTCGCGGCGCTCGAGTGGGTCGGGAGGCGAGCGGGACTCAGCGCGCTCGACCTGGGCGTCACCTACCCATCGTGGCTGGCACGCTGGCCGGCGGTCGTGCTGCTCGCAGCCGCCCTCTGGTTCGAGCTCATCCACCCCGAGGGCGAGGTGGCGGCCACCGTCGCCACGCTGATGCTGCGCTACACCCTGCTCACGTTGGCCGGCATGGTGATCTTCGGACAGGTGGCGTGGCTGCGGAACGCCGAGCTGTTCGAGGTGCTGCTCGGCTGGTTCGGCCGCATCGGGCCGATCGGGCGGCGTGCGGTGAGCGCCACGCTGTGCGCGGGCTGTGGGGATGCCTGCGACCCGGCGCGATGCGTCGACTGCCCCGAGTGCGCGGTCGCGGCTGACGACGCCGAGCGTGTCCCGGAGCTGCGACCATGGACGGTGGGGCTGACCGAGGTCCGACGCGCCGGGTGGTCCGACGCGGTCTTCATCGTCCTGGCCCTGGCCGGGGTCAGCTACGACGGGATGAGCGAGACGGCCTTCGGGGCCACGCTGCTCGGCTTCCTGCTTCCCCCCATCGAAGCGCTGTTCGGCCTGACCGGCGCGACGTTCCTGCTGGTCGATACGCTGGCGTTCGGGCTGGTCGTGGCCGGCTTCCTTGCGGCATTCGGGGCGATGGTGCTCGCCACCCACCGACTCTCGGGACGGCATGGGACGAGCCTCCGCGCCACGGCCGGTGCCTACGCCCCCACCCTGCTGCCGATCGCCGCCGGCTATCTCGTGGCCCACTACCTGACCCTCGTCATCCAGGGCGTCGTCTGGCTGCCGTCCCTGGTGGTCGACCCGTTGAACAGCCTGCAACCGGAGCTCGACTGGATCCCGGTCGCCTTCGTGTGGTACCTCAGCGTCGTCTCGATCGTGGCCGGGCATGTCGTGGCCATCGTCCTGGCCCATCGGATCGCGCTGCGCGACCGACCGTCCGCACCGGTGCGTGCCGGCCTCCCGATGGTGGCGCTCATGATCGGCTACACCATCCTGAGCCTGTGGATCATCGCCCAGCCGATCGTCGTCGATCCGAGCCGGCCCGCGGCCCTGCCGTGACCGAGATCAGCATCGCCGCGGCCATCGCGGCCGGTGCCCTGTCGTTCCTCTCTCCGTGCGTGCTGGCCCTGCTTCCGGTGTACCTCGCCTTCCTTGGCGAGGCGTCGACCGTGGGGGCGCGCGGCATGACTGCGGCGGAGACAACGATCGCGGCGCGCACGACGGTGCTGCCCCAGGCGCTGCTGTTCGTCGGGGGCTTCAGCGCGCTGTTCGTGATCCTCGGCACGCTGATCGGGCTCATCGGCGTACCGCTGTTCCGCATCCCCGAGGCCCGGCAGGCGGCTGGCATCGCCGTGGTGATCCTGGGAGTGCTGACCACCGGGGTGTTCGGCCCGGTCCTCGACCGGCTGAGCCTGGGGATCGGACCCGAGCACCTGCCCACCGCCCGGTCGGCGCGGGCGCTGGCGCTCGGAGCCTTCGTGGCGGTGGGCTGGACGCCGTGCATCGGGCCGGTGCTCGGCGCCATCTTCACGATGGGCGCGTCCAGCGGGTCCGCCCCGGTCGTGGCACTGCTGCTGGCCGCCTACTCGGTGGGCCTCGCCATCCCGTTCCTCGTCGCCGCCCTGGCCTTCCCCCACCTTCGCCCGCTGGTCGACTGGCTGCGTCGCCACCACCGCGCCGTGCAGATCGCCTCGGGCCTGCTCATCATCCTGATCGGCATCCTGATCTTCCAGAACGCCTTCGCGCAGCTGGCGACCCTCTTCACCTTCGCGCTCTGACCCAGACTGGCACGCACCATGCGGCCTTCGGAAACCAGAGAACAGACGAAGGAGCCACACCGATGAAGCTGGATGGATTGAAGGTCGCCGCACTGCTCACCGACGGGTTCGAGCCGAGCGAGCTGACCGAGCCGATGCGCGCGCTGCGCGACGCCGGCGCCGAGGTCGTGATCGTCTCCAATCACGACGGAACCATCACCGGCAAGACCGATGCGGACAGCGCGCAGGTCAACCTGACGCTGGACGCGGCTCGCCCCGACGACTTCGGCGGGCTGCTGCTGCCCGGCGGCGTGAAGAACCCCGACGTCATGCGCCAGGACGACCGCGCGGTGCGCTTCGTCCGCGAGATGTTCGAGGCCGGCAAGCCGATCGCCGCGATCTGTCATGCCCCGTGGATGCTGATCGAGGCCGATGTCGTTCGCGGACGCCGCATGACGAGCTATCCGTCGCTGAAGACCGACCTGCGCAACGCCGGTGCGGAATGGATGGACGAGGAGGTGGTCACCGACCGCGGTCTCGTCACCAGCCGCACCCCGGACGACCTCCCCGCCTTCAACGCCAAGATGATCGAGGAGTTCGCCGAGGGCATCCACGAGCGCTCCGGCGTTGCCGCCGGCGCGGCGCGCGGCTGACGCCACCGACCCTCGCGGATCGGGCGCCCCGGTCGGGGCGCCCGTTCACGTTCGGCGTATCCTGTCCACCCACCTACAGCGGAGCACCTCGATGAGTGACGCACCACGGCGCCTCACCACGCGCCAGGGACACCCGGTCTACGACAACCAGAATCAGCGGACCGTCGGGGAGCGAGGTCCGGCGACGCTCGAGAACTACCACTTCCTCGAGAAAATCAGCCATTTCGACCGGGAGCGCATCCCGGAGCGGGTGGTCCATGCCCGTGGCTTCGTGTCCCACGGCGAGTTCGAGGCGTACGGCACCATCGGTGACGAGCCGGCATCGACGTACACGCGGGCCAAGGTGCTCACCGAGGCCGGCAAGAAGACCCCGGTGGTGGTCCGCTTCTCCACCGTCATCGGCGGCCGCGACTCCTCGGAGGCGGCGCGCGACCCGCGCGGCTTCGCCGTCAAGTTCAAGACGGAGGACGGCAACTGGGACCTTGTGGGCAACAACCTGATGGTCTTCTTCATCCGCGACGCCATCAAGTTTCCCGACGTCATCCACGCCCTGAAGCCGGACCCCATCACCTTCCGCCAGGAGCCGAACCGGATCTTCGACTTCATGAGCCAGACGCCGGAGTCCATGCACATGCTGACCTGGCTCTTCAGCCCTCGTGGCATCCCGAAGGACTATCGCCACATGGACGGCGCCGGGGTGAACACCTACAAGCTCGTCAACGCCGACGGCAACGCCGTTCTCTGCAAGTTCCACTGGAAGACGAAGCAGGGCATCGAGTCGCTGACGGCGGCCCAGGCGGCCGAGATCCAGGCGAGCGACCTCGGGCACGCCTCGAAGGACCTGTTCGAGGCGATCGAGGCCGGGGATCACCCGCAGTGGGAATTCTGCGTCCAGATCATGGAGGACGCCGAGCATCCCGAGCTGGACTTCGATCCGCTCGACGACACCAAGGTGTGGCCGGAGGAGCAGTTCCCGCTGCTGCCGGTCGGCGTGATGACGCTGAACCGCAACGTGAGCGACCACCACAACGAGAACGAGCAGGCCGCCTTCGGCACCGGCGTCCTGGTGGACGGAATCGACTTCAGCGACGACAAGATGCTCGTCGGGCGCACCTTCAGCTACTCCGACACGCAGCGCTACCGGGTGGGTCCCAACTACCTCCAGCTGCCGATCAACGCGCCGATCGACACACCCGCCACCAACCAGCGTGGGGGCCAGATGAGCTACCACGTCGATCGCACCGGCACCAATCCGCACGTCAACTACGAGCCGTCGATCACCGGCGGGCTCTCCGAGGCCGATGACATCGGGCCGGAGCACCAGCCCTGGGTCGAGGGCAAGGTCGGGCGGCAGCACCTGAGCCGGCGCAACGACTACGGTCAGGCTGGAGAGCGCTATCGCACGATGCCGGACTGGGAGCGCAACGACCTGGTCCTGAACCTGGTGGACGCGCTGTCGCAGTGCGACCGTCCGATCCAGGAGGCCATGGTCGCCCACTTCACGCGGTGCGATCCCGACTACGGCCAGCGCGTGGCCGAGGGCATCGGCATCACCGCTCCCGCCAGCGAGAACCGCGAGGCCGAGCCCGCCGCGGCCGCTCGCTAGAGGTCACATCGGAGCGTGGCCGGGGCATCGTCCCGGCCACGCGCTCCACGGTGCCAGGGAAAAATTCGCGGGGCGTGGCCCCGACGGTGCAATTGGCCGGGCGAACCAACCAATTCGCACGGGGGCATGCACCGATGACCAGCGCCAGGACCACCTCTTCGTCGCTCGCGGATGAGCCGCGATCGACTTCACCCACCGAGCAGGAGCACCCGATCGCGCAGGCCGGACAGGAAGCCGGCGAGACGGCCGGCCACCTCGCCGAGCGCGCGGCAGGCGTCGGCTTCCAGCAGGCGGACCGCGCACGCGAGCAGACGGCCCAGGGCCTGAACCAGCTCGCCGATTCGGTCCGACGCGTGTCGACCGACATGGAGTCGGAGCAGCCGGCGATCGCCAATCTGGCGAGCACCGCGGCCGAGCAGGCCGAGCGGGTCGCCGGGTACCTGCGCCAGACCGATGCCCGACAGCTCGTCCAGTCCATCGAGGACGTGGCGCGCCGTCAGCCGCTGCTGTTCGTGGGCGGCGCATTCGTGCTCGGCGTCGCCGCGTCGCGGTTCGTCAAGGCGGCCAGCGGCGGATCGGACGCCTCGAAGGCGTCCTACGGCGGCAGCAGCTACGGGTCAGCCGGCATGGGGAGCGCCGGGATTCCCGACTACCGCGGTGGCCGCTTCGGCGACACCTCCGACGAGGGGCTGCGGCCATGACACATCGCGAGGAGAGCCGAGGCCTCGGCGACCTCCTCGGCGATCTCAGTCGCCAGGTCAGCACGCTGGTCCGCAAGGAGATCGAGCTGGCGCGGGTCGAGGTCACCTCGAGCGCCCGGAAGATGGGCAGCGGCGCGGCCATGGCCGGCGCCGGCGGAGCGATCCTCTACGCCGGCCTCCTGGTGCTGTTGGGAGCAGCGGTGCTCGGTCTCATCGAGGCCGGCATCGACCCGTGGCTGTCAGCGCTCATCGTCGCGGTGGTCGTGCTGGCCATCGGCGGCGTGGTCACCGCCATGGGCGTGAAGCGCATCCAGGAGACCGAGCTGGCACCGAAGGAGACCGCCGAGACGGTCAGAGAGAACGTCGAGTACGTCAAGGAGCAGATCAAGTGACGCTGGAGCGCGACGACGACATCCGGCTGGCCGAGGAGGACGCCCGGGCGGCGGACCTCGAAGTCGAGGCGAGCGACGCCGACGACGCGGACAGCGAGGAGATCGAGGTGGCCGAGATCCGCGCCGAGATCGAGGAGACCCGCGTCGAGATGGGCGGCACCCTCAACCAGCTCGGGGACCGGCTGGACCCCGGCAACCTCATGAACGAGGCGAAAGAAAACGTCCGCGAGGCGACGATCGGTCGCGTCGAGGAGACTGCAAAGGGGATGAGCGACATGGTGATGGACACGATCAAGCGCAATCCGATTCCGGCCGCAATGGCCGGCGCCGGCCTGGCGCTGCTGTGGATGAACAAGTCCGGGGGCGACCGCAACGGGAACGGCGAGCGCAGGCACCTGCAGGGCGGCTCGCGCTACAGCCCGTACTACGGCTCGACCTCCAGCGCCGGCCAGCGAACCGGCTGGTCGGGCGAGGGGCAGGACCGAGGAATCGGCGATCGCGCGGGTGACGCCGTCGGCGGCGTCGGCGACAACATCGGCAACGCCGTCGGACAGGCGGGCGAGACCGTGCAGCAGGTGGGCGGCGAGGTGATCGAGCGGGGCCAGCAGACCGTCCAGGACGTCAGCTGGCGCCTCGAGCGGTTCCTGCAGGCCAGCCCGCTGGCGGTCGGCGCCATCGCCGCGGGAGCCGGTGCCCTGGTCGGTGCGCTGGTCCCGGAGACCCAGCAGGAGCGCGAGATGCTCGGCGATGCCAGCCGCCAGGTCGGCGAGGCGGTCCGCGACTCGGTCGACGAGGCGGGCACCAAGGCAGAGCAGGCCATCGACCGTGCCGGCGAGGACGAGAGTTCCCCCATCGGGAGCTAGGACCGCGGCCGGCATGCCATCGAGGCTCGTCCTCCGGTGTGCCGGCCACTTCGGCCGCTGGCCTATCCGCCGTCGCTCAGGTCGCGGGTCTGCCAGCGCAGGTTGGGCACCTCACGGTCGAGCCGCTCGAACACGAAGCTGCTGGTGGCAAGGACCAGCCGACGACCGTTCCCGTCCTCAACCACCTGCAGGTTGCGCCACGCCGGGACCCGCGTCGCGTCCTCGGGATCGATTGCGCGGCACGCCTCGTATGCCACCTCGCTGCGCTCGACGCGGCATCCGAACTCGGTGGTCAGGCGCTCCTGGGCCACCTCCAGCTGAAGCTCGCCGACGACCCCGATGATCGGATCGCCGGCGCCGTCGGCCCGGCGCAGGACCCTGATGACGCCCTCTTCCTCCAGCTGCTGCATCCCGTTGCGGAACTGCTTGTAGCGCGAGGAGTCCACGTTGCGCAGCTGGGCGAAGCGCTCGGGCAGGAACTCGGGAATCGGCGGGTAGCGCACCGCGCCGTCCTCCGACAGGGTGTCCCCGACCTGCACGCCGCCCGCATTCACGACCCCGATGACGTCGCCGGGAAACGCCTCGTCGATCGTCTGCCGCTCCTGTCCGAACAGCTCGTTCGAGTAACTCAGTGACAGGCGGCGACCCGTCCGCGCGTTGACCGCGGTCATCCCTCGCTCGAAGCGTCCGGAATTGACGCGCATGAACGCAACTCGATCGCGATGGCGCGGATCGGTGTTCGCCTGCACCTTGAACACCTGGGCGCTGAACTGCGCGTCCAACGGCAGCGTCGTGCCGGTGTCGTCGGTCTTCGGCCCAGGGGGAACCGAGTAGGTCGGGAACGCCTCGAGCAGCGCCGCCAGCCCGGCGTTCGTGAGGGCGCTGCCGAAGAAGACCGGCGTGACCCGCTCGGCGTGGACCTCGGCAGGCTCGATGCTGGACGCCACCAGCGAGGCCTCCTCGCGGGCATCGGCCCAATCAGCCCCGGCGGGCCCGGAGTCCCACTCGCCGGCCGGCGTTGTCCTTCCGGACCCGATGGTGGCGCCGTGGATGGTCGCGTCACTCTCGACGACCCGATCGGCGCCGATGTCGAGCAGGCCGTGAAGCTCACCATGCGTGCCGATGGGCCAGTTCACCGGGGCGGGATGGACGCCGATCTCGCGCTCGATCTCGTCGAGCAGCCCGAGTGGCGAGAGCATGGGACGGTCGCACTTGTTGATGAAGGTCACGATCGGCAGCCCGCGCATGCGGCAGACCTGGAAGAGCTTCAGCGTCTGCGGCTCGAGGCCCTTTCCGGCATCCAGCACCATCAGCGCGGCGTCCACGGCCCACAATGCGCGATAGGTGTCCTCGCTGAAGTCCGCGTGGCCGGGCGTGTCGACCAGGTTGTATTGGGTCCCGGCGTGGGAGAAGCGCAGCACGGTGGAGCTCACGCTGATGCCCCGGCGCCGCTCCATCTCCAT
>JAHWJN010000211.1 GCA_019348395.1 Chloroflexota bacterium | reverse complement strand
GTTCGAGTCCAGCGCGCCGATGACATGGTCGGCCACGTGGTGCAGCGCGTTCGGCAGGAGCGCATGGAGGTTCCAGGTCAGGTGGTCCTCCAGCGTGAAGTCCGCCTCGGCACGAGCGATCGGATCGAACTCGTCGTCCTCGTCGCGGAGCTGTGTCTGGCCGTCACCGGGCAGGTCGTCTGCCGAGGCCGAGCGGGACTCCTCATCGCCCTCGCCCTTGCGCGGCATGCACTCGGTGCAGTAGTTGCCCGCCACCGAGCTGCCGCAGATGGGGCAGGTCGGCAGCTCCTCCATCTCGAGGGCGGGATTCTCGTCGAGCTCCTGGGAAATCGCGTCCTGGAGCTCCACCGAACTCATCTGCAGGATGTAGTTCGCCGCGATCTGTTTCGGCGTCACCTTCACCTGCATCACAGGCTGGAGCTGCTGGTTGAGCTCGATCGACATCGGTCCTCGCAACGGTGGGTTGGCTCGGATTATAGGATGCGACCGGCCACCGGCTTGGGCACCCGGCCCGGTCCTACGCACATGGCGTGCCGAAACGTCAGACGGGCGCCGCGTTCACACGGCGCAGGACAGGCGCATCGGCGCCGAACCCGACCAGGCTGTACCCGGCCGGATCGGTGACGAGCCGCTCGCGGTACTCGCTCATCGGCCAGCCGAACAGGCGGCACAGGCGCAGACGCAGCACGTGGTTGTGGGCCACCGCGATCGCCACGCGGGATCGGTCGTCCGCGAGCCAGGACTCGACCTCCTCGAGTACGGGGAACGCTCGCTCCGCCACATCCCGGCCGCTCTCCCCGTCCGGGCAGCTGGTGGTGTACGGGTCGGCCTCCCAGGCGGCGCGTCGCTCCGGGTCGCGGGCACGGCACTCGTCGGCGGTCAGCCCATCCCAGGCGCCGTAGTCGATCTCCAGCAGGCCGGGGATGATCTCCGTCGCACCGGGGTCGACGTCGACCGCGGGGGCGATCGCCTCGGCGGTCTGGCGGCACCGCAGCGCCGGGCTGCTGAGCAGTCGCACCGTGTCGTGCGGCAGCTCGTCGAGCTCGAGCGCCAGCGTCGAGCCCAGGCGCTGGGCCAGGTCCACGCCCTCGTCGGCGAGCGGTGGATCGGTGCGCTGGCCCAGGTTGCGGCCGGCGGCGGAGGCCGCGGTGATCGAGTGGCGGACGAGGATCAGGGTACCCATCGGTCGCGCGAGTCTACGGCACGGGCCCGTGCGCTATCCTGTCGCGGCCGCCCCTCCCCAACGCCAGGGTCCATGACGTACATCCTCGACGACAGCGAACCTGCCGGCGCGCCCGCACACAGCGAGCGCGCCGGTTCGCGACGTGCACTGGGCTGCGCCTTCGAGATCGTCGAGACGCTGGTCCTGACGCTGCTGATCTACCTGATCATCCACAACTTCGTCGCGCAGCCCTTCGAGGTCCAGCAGCGGTCGATGTTCCCGACCATCGTCGACGGCGAGTACATCCTGATCGACAAGCTCACGACCCGGTGGGATCCAT
This sequence comes from Chloroflexota bacterium, assembly GCA_019348395.1. Lineage (GTDB taxonomy): Bacteria > Chloroflexota > Limnocylindria > QHBO01 > QHBO01 > JACDBZ01. The sequence continues at coordinate 519 of JAHWJN010000211.1, read as the reverse complement.
ACGACTATGGCGAGGTCGTCGTCTTCGAGCCGCCCGGTGACTCGGGCCTGAGCGTCGACGGCATCCCGTTCATCAAGCGCATCGTCGGCCTTCCCGGTGACACCGTCACGCTCGAGAACGGCCGGGTCTTCATCACCCAGCCGAACGGCAACCCGGTGCGCATCGAGGAGGCGTACGTGGCGACCGGCACGGACGGCACGGCGGTGCCGACGCTGCCGCGCGATCCGCAGGGCATGACCACGACCTGGGAGATCCCGGACGGGTCGTACTTCGTGATGGGCGACAACCGTGGATCGAGCCAGGACTCTCGCGCCTTCGGACCGATCGGCGAGGACCTGATCCTGGGGCGCGCCTGGCTGCGCTACTTCCCGCTGGATCGGGTCGGCGTCATCGAGACGCCCGACTATCCGGCGCTCGACCCGCGCGACGCCGACGGCTGAGCGTCAGCCGCGCGACGGCTCCTCGGCCACGATCCACTCGTCGATCACGCGCCCGTAGTCGACGAGGGCATCTGCCCCG
>JAHWJN010000210.1 GCA_019348395.1 Chloroflexota bacterium | reverse complement strand
TCGCCGGGCCGGTGGTCGAGTCGTTTCGGTTCGCCGACTACGCCGACATCTACGCCGAGTGCCGCCGGGCCGGGCTGGGGCTGACGGTGCACGCCGGCGAGACCGGCGGCCCGGGCGAGGTCCGCGAGGCGCTGGAGGCGCTCGAGCCGGACCGCATCGGTCACGGCGTTCGCGCCGCGGAGGATCCCGTGGTGCTCGGCATGCTCCGCGAACGGGGCACGGTGCTCGAGGTGTGTCCGAGCTCCAACCTCAACACGCGCGTGCTCGACGGCATCGCCGACGTGCGACGGGTCGTTCGGGCCCTGGTCGAACACGACGTCCGGTTCACGGTCAGCACCGACGGACCCGAGATGCTCCGGACCTTCATTCGCGACGAGATCGCGCTGCTCCTGCGTCACGAGATCCTGTCGCTGGAGGAGGCGAATCGAGCGATCGAGATCGGCCACGAGGCCACCTTCCTGGACCGTGCGCCGGTCATCGAAAGCTCGGTGTCGAGGGGCCGATTCCGGCGTTCGAATGCCGCGAGTGACCGCGCGGCGATCACCGTCGAGGCCCGCTCCTAGCCTCGTATACTCCGGCGGTGTCATCACTCTGGCGGCCCGTTCGTGAGCGCGCGCCCGCCCGGAGCCTGATGGTCGTCGCCGCCCATCCCGGCGACGAGGCGTTCGGCTTCGGTGGCGCCATCGCGCGTGCCGCGTCCGAGGGCGCCTATGTCGTCGTCGTGTGCGTCACCCGCGGCTGGTTCGACCCGCGCCTGACCGTCGCCTCAGCCCTGCCCGGTGGGAAGAACCGGGACGTGAAGACCGACCCCATCACCTGGCGCAACCTCGACACCGTCCGGGAGGACGAGCTTCGCCGCTCGGTCGCCCTGCTCGGGGTGCGAGTCGTCCGCATGCTCGACTACGCCGAGGGCGAGCTCGAGGATGCCGATATCGACCTGCTGGTCGGCCGCATCGTCGAGCCGATCCGGATGCATCGGCCCGACGTGATCCTGACCTTCGGGCCGGACGGCATCACCGGGGATCCCGACCACATCGTCGTCTCGCGCGCCGTCGACGCTGCCTACGAACGCGCCGCGGAGCCGCTCGCCTACGAGGACGACATCGAGGAGGACCAGGTCGCCTGGCGGGCCGCACGGCTCTATCACCTCACCATGCCGACCGATGTCGTCCAGGGCGTCCTCGGCGACCGAACCCCCGGGGACTTCGGGTCGGCGGTCGAGCCGACGATCGCGCTCGAGCTCGGCGAGTTCGCACAGCTCAAGCTGGCCGCGATCAGCAGGCATGTGTCGCAGACCGGCTCGGCCGGTCCCTTTCACGACTGGGAGCGCGAGGCGCGGGACGCCTACCTCGCGAAGGAGTACTACCGCCTCGCCGCATCGGCCCTGCCCCCCGGGGGCGATGACGCGGCCGAATTCTTCGACGGCCTGCCCTGACGAGCTCAACAATCGTCGTATGAAGGCGGCGACGGCCTCTGGTACCCTCGAAGGGCCGCATCGGTCCCGCATCGAGGAGTCCCGAGCCAACACGCCATGTCCAACCTGACTGACGAGAACATCCTCGCCGCGCTCGGCGGGGTCAAGGATCCGGAGATCGGCCGCGACCTCGTGTCGCTCGGCATGGTCAAGAACGTGAACATCGACGGCAGCGTCGTCGACCTGACCGTCGAGCTGACCACGCCCGCGTGCCCGCTCAAGGCGACCATCGAGAACGACATCGTCGAGGCGCTCGAGGTGCTCGGCGCCACCACCGTCCGGGTCGACTGGGCGAGCAACGTCAAGCGCAGCTTCGGCGGCCCGGCGGCCGACCTCATACCCGGCGTCCGCAACACCATCGCGGTCGCCTCCGGAAAGGGCGGGGTGGGCAAGTCGACGGTCGCGGTCAACCTGGCCGTCAGCCTGGCGCGCGACGGTGCCAAGGTCGGGCTGCTCGACGCCGACATCACCGGTCCGAACGTCCCGCTCATGATGGGCACCCAGGGCGCTCACGTCACCGGCAACGGCGGACGGCCGAACCCCGTCGTCAGCCACGGCGTGCAGATGATGAGCATCCAGTACTTCCTCCAGGCCGATGCGCCGGTCATCTGGCGCGGCCCCATGGCCTCGCA
>JAHWJN010000020.1:10740-13581 GCA_019348395.1 Chloroflexota bacterium | reverse complement strand
GGTTCGTCGTCTCGCACCCCAAGGTCCTGGCGGGCATCCTGATCCTCGCGGTCTTCGCGCTGTTGACGGTGGCCCAGCCGGTGCTCGAGGCCACCGTCTGGGCGCGACAGCCGCAGCTGTACGACCCGCAGTTCGGCTTCGACTCGGCGATCGCGCATCCCTCCGCGCCATCGACCACCCACTGGCTCGGGACGAGCTCCCTCGGTCGGGACGTGTTCGCGATGTTCCTCCACGCTACCCGGCCCACGCTCCTGGTGGCGCTGAGCGCCGGCCTGTCGATCGCCGCCGTCTCGGTGCTGCTCGGCTCGATCGCCGCCTTCCGCCGCGGCTGGGTCGACGGGCTCGTCAGCCATCTGTCCGACGCGATGGTACTGCTGCCGGCCATGCTGGCCGTCTTCGTGCTCGGCATCAGCCGGTCGGACGAGGAATTCGGCGCGCTGCATGTCGGGCTGAGCTTCGGGATCCTGTACGGCCTCGGCCCCGCCACGGCGACGGTGCGTGCCGCGGCGCTGACCGTGGTGGCGAAGGGCTTCATGGACGCGGCGCGCGTGGCGGGCGGACGCGGGCCGTGGATCGTGACGCGCCACGTCCTGCCGCACCTCTACCCGCACGCCGCCGTGCAGGCGATGATCGGTGCCACCGGCGCGGTGATCGCCGACGCGTTCCTCAGCTTCCGCAGCGCGGTGGGCGAGGACGTCGGCTTCGGCCAGATGGTGTACGACGGACTCGTGTGGTCGGGCTATCTCGCCGGCATCGCCGCCACGCCGTGGTGGATCATGCTTGCCGGCGCGGGCGGCATCACCCTGCTGGCGGCCGCCTTCTACCTGGTCGGCGTCGGGCTGCGCGAGGCGCTGGATCCGCGCTCCGAGCGACGAGATCGCGCCTGAGGGATCTGCCGTCGACCGCTCCGATCGGTACACTCTGTTCGGTGAGCAGCATCAAGTTCGGCACTGACGGCTGGCGGGCGGCCATCGCCGAGGACTACACCTTCCACAACGTCCGCCGCTGCGCCCGCGCCGTGGCCGAGTTCCTCCAGCAGTCCGGGACCGCGGATCGTGGCGTGGTCGTGTGCTGGGACCGTCGCTTCGCCAGCGAGCACTTCGCACGGGCGTGCGTGGAGGTCCTCGCGGCGCACGACATCCGCAGCTACCTGCCGCCCGAGGCGGTTCCGACGCAGGTCGGCAGCTTCTACACCCGCGAGCTGAACGCCGGCGCCGGGATCGTGATCACCGCCAGCCACAACCCGTGGACCGACAACGGCTTCAAGGTGAAGGCCGATACCGGTGGTGCCGCGGCGCCGGAGATGCTCGCCGCCATCGAGGCGACGATGGACGCCCATCCCGACGAGGAGCGGCCACTCCGCCGCGACTACGACGACGCCGTCGCGGCCGGCCTCGTCGAGGAGTTCGACGCCTTTCCGCAGTTCCGCGACCAGCTTGCCGCCGTCGTCGATCTCGAGCGCATTCGCGCGGCCGACGGACGCGTGCTGGTGGAGAACCTCTACGGCTCGGGAGCGGGCTGGTACACCCGGCTGCTCGGCGACGGCCGGCTCACCGTCCGTGAGCTCCACACCGAGCGCAACCCCTACTTCGGCGGCGTCAACCCGGAGCCGATCCGCCCGAACGTTGACGAGTGGCTGGCGGAGATCCCGCGCTGGGGGGCGGACATCGGCATCGCGTTCGACGGCGACGCGGACCGGGTCGGAATGGGGACGGAGGAGGGCGTGTTCGTCAACCAGCTCCAGGTCTACGGGCTGCTGTACTGGTACCTGCTCGACGTGCGCGGTCAGATCGGCCCGGCGGTCTACACCGTGACCACGACGTCCATGGCCAGGCGCCTCGCTGAGATCTACGGCACCGAGGCGTACGAAACCGGCGTCGGGTTCAAGTACGTCGGGCCGAAGATGAGCGAGACGAACGCCGTGATCGGCGGCGAGGAGTCCGGCGGCTTCGGGTTCGGCATGCACATTCCCGAGCGTGACGGCCTCGCGTCGGGCCTTTTCCTGCTCGACCTGTGGCTGAGCAAGGGGAAGAAGGCGTCCGAGGTGCTCGCCGAGCTCCAGGAGCTGGCGGGGCCGAGCCATTACCACCGAACCGACATCCGGTTCGCGCGCGAAGGCTACGACCAGGTCAAGGTTGACACGCTCGCCCGACTCGCCGAGGAGGCGCCGACCGAGCTCGCCGGGCAGGAGGTCGTCGATCGGGTGAGCCTCGAGACGAAGGACGGCTTCAAGTTCTACCGGTCGGACGGCTCGTGGCTGCTGATCCGCTTCAGCGGCACGGAGGCGCTGCTCCGCGTCTACGTCGAGGCGCGCTCGCCGGAGGATGTCGAGACGCTCCTCGCCGAGGGACGGCGCATCGCCGGGGCGGAACGGCCGAGTGCCGCCGCGGCGAGCTGATGGACGCTCGCGACTTCTTCGGTTACAAGAACCCCGACGAGGAGCCCGGCAAGCCCGATCCGGACGACGGAACCGATGCCGAGGGTCCGCCGCTGTTCGAGGACGCGGTGACGCTCGACGACCCCGAGACGCTGAAGCGGATCGACCCGGAGAACATGCTCGGTCAAACCGGCGAGCTGCCGCGCCAGCTGGCGCACGCGCGGCGGGTGGCGGCCGGCATCGAGCTGCCCGAGCGGCTCGGCGATGTCGACGCGATCCTGGTCCTGGCCATGGGTGGATCGGCCATCGGTGCCGAGCTGGTCGCCGCCGCGGCCGGGTCGCGACTGCGCGTGCCGCTCATCGTCCACCGCGACTACGAGCTTCCGGCCTGGGCGGGGGAGCGAACGCTGGTCATCGCCTCCAGCCACTCGGGCGAGACGGTGGAGACCCTCTCCGGCTTCAAG
>JAHWJN010000020.1:0-10642 GCA_019348395.1 Chloroflexota bacterium | reverse complement strand
TCAGCCGCGCGCCGCGGTCGGCTATGGGGTCGGCATCCTCCACGAGCTGCTGGGGCGGATCGGCCTGGTGGATGACCCTGATGAGATCGGTCCGGCGGCCGCCGCGCTCGAGGAGCTCCACGGGCGCTGCGGCCCGTCGGTCCCGACCGATGAGAACCCGGCCAAGCAGCTCGCCTGGGCGATGTTCGGACGCATCCCGATCATCTACGGCCATGGGCCGATGAGCGCGGTCGCCCGCCGCTGGAAGACCCAGTTCAACGAGAACGCGAAGGCCTGGGCGGCCTTCGAGCCGATGCCGGAGGCCAACCACAACGCGATCGAGGGAAGCCTCAACCCCCGGGAGCTCTCCGACGGGCTCTACGTGGTCCAGCTGCGCGCCCCCGACGAGCCGCGTGAGATCGCGGAACGCTACCGCGTGGTGGAGGAGCTGCTCGGCGAGCGGGCAACGAACCGCTCGGAGGTGCATGCCGAGGGACCGTCGCCGCTCGCCCGCGTCCTCTGGACGGTGTCGTACGGTGACCTGGTGAGCGTGTATCTCGCGATCCTCTATCAGACCGACCCGACCCCGGTTACACTGTTGGCGATGCTCAAGGAGCGGCTCGCCAGGGCCACCGGAAGCGACCCGACGGGCGCCACGTAGTAGGGCGCCGGTGACGGCGCCATGGAGGTAACCGCGACGTGCAATCGAGCATGATCGGCAAGGTCGAGAAGGCGATGCGCTACGCACACGAGCCTGACCGCGTGACGTTCTCTTCCTTCGGCGCGAGCTTCGCCGGGGACAACGGCACGCACACCGTCACCCTGGATGCCGATCGATGGCACTGCGACTGCCACCTCTTCGAGACCGCCGGCGGATGCACCCACACGCTGGCGATGCAGAAGATGCTTGACCCCATGCTCACCGACGCGGCCCGCGAGACCCCGCTCTACCACCACGTCGAAGCGAGCGAGGAGGAGGCCGTCCCGGCCTGACCTCGCCCGAGCCTCGTCGCTCGGCCCCGTTCGGTCGGCGTCACCGACCGATCACTCCGCGGTGGTAGGATCGGCCGACCAACCAAAGACGCAGCGACAGGTGCCGTCCCCGAAAGGCGGACGGGTAAATGGCGAAGCCGGTGAGAGGCCGGCGCAGTCCCGCTACTGTATCCGCGCCCCGATTCGAGCCGATTCGGGGGCGGGAGCCAGGTCGACCAGCCAGGTCGCGATGTCACCACCCTCGCGTGAAAGGGAACGGCATCACCCATGGCTCCGTATCGTCCTCTCGTCTTTCTCGTCCCCATGTGCCTGGCGCTGGCGGCCTGCGCGAGTCCCGTCGCCGCTCCGACATCGGGCACCGCCGCACCGACCGCGACCGAGTCGCCCACCGAGCCCGAGTCCGCGTATCCGCTCACCCTGACCGACGACGCCGGCCGCCAGGTCGTGCTCGAATCCGCACCGGAGCGGATCGTCAGCCTCGCTCCGTCGAATACCGAGATCGTCTGCGCCCTGGACGCGTGCGACCTGCTCGTCGGGGTGACCGACTTCGACGACTACCCGCCCGAGGTCGCCGAGGTCGATGATGTCGTGATCGCGGCCGCGGTGGACGTGGAGCGGGTCGTCGCCGCCGAACCGGATCTCGTCCTCGCCGCCGGCAACGAGCTGACCCCGTCATCGGTGATCGAGCAGCTCGAGGAGCTGGATCTGACGATCCTCGTCCTGTATCCGGAAACGCTCGACGAGATCTATGCCGACATCGAGCTCGTCGCCGCCGCGCTCGGCCGGGACGAGGCGGCGGACGGGCTGGTCGCCGGGATGCGCGACCGCGTGGCCGAGATCACCGCCGCCGTCGACGGCGTCGAGCGTCCGCTGACCCTGTACGAGGTCTTCCACGCCGAGGGCACGACCTATACCGCCGGCGAGGGGTCGTTCCTGGCCTCCCTGCTCGAGCTCGCGGGTGCGGAGCCACTGACCGGAGACGCGCAGGGCCTGCTCGCTCCGGAAGAGCTGGTGGCGGCCGACCCGGAGCTCATCCTGCTCGGGGCCGCCTCCTACGACCCCAGCCTGGCCGATGCGCAGGAGGCGCTCGACACGGTGGCGGGACGTGCCGGCTGGAGCGACCTGCGCGCGGTCCGCGATGGTCGAGTGGTGCCGTACCTCGAGGACATCGTCACCACCCGTCCGGGGCCGAGGATCGTCGACGGGCTCGAGGCGCTGGCCCGTGCCATCCATCCGGATCGCTTCGAGGACACCCGGTGAGCGCAACCCCGGCCGTTCGCCAGCTTGTCCTGGGGCCGAGCATCGGGCGGACGACCATCGTCCTGACCGCGGGCGCCGTCGTGCTCCTCGCCGTGTCGCTGGCAGCTGCGGCCCTGGGCACCGCAGGGGTGGGACCGGCGGAGGCGGCGGGAATCCTGGCGTATCGGCTGTTCGGCATCGGCTCGGTGAGCTGGCCGTCGTCGTCCGAGACGATCCTGTGGGAGCTGCGGCTGCCACGGATCGTGGGCGGCATGGTCGTGGGCGCGGGCCTCGCCTGCGCGGGCACGGTCTTCCAGGCGCTCCTGCGCAACCCACTGGCGGACCCGTACATCATCGGCACGGCGGCGGGCGCGTCGTTCGGCGCAGTCTCCGCGCTGCTCCTGCCGGCGATCCTGCCGCTCGCCATCGGGGCATGGCTCGGCATCGGCCTTGTGCAGCTCTTCGCCTTCGTCGGCGCGTTGACCACGGTGGCGGTCGTCTTCACGGTCGCGCACGGTCGCTCAGGGACCCCGGTCATCGCCCTGTTGCTGGCCGGCTACGCGATCTCGTCGCTGCTGGCAGCGGGCGTGGCGCTGCTCATGTTCCTGTCGGGCGATCGCCTGACCGCGGTGGTGGCGTGGCTGCTCGGCTCGCTGGCCGGTGCATCGTGGCCGCGGCTCGCGATCGCCGCCCCGCTCATCATCGTGAGCTTCACGCTCCTGCTCCTTCGCTGGCGTCGGCTCAATGCGCTGCTGCTCGGGGAGCAGGCCGCGGCGCATCTCGGTGTCGACCTGGAGCGGGAGAAGCGGATCCTCGCGGGGCTCGGCGCGCTGGCGACCTCGGCCGGCGTCGCCATCTCCGGGACGATCGGCTTCGTCGGCCTCGTGGTGCCGCACCTGCTGCGGCTCGCGTTCGGGCCGGACCACCGGCTCCTGTTGCCGGCGTCGATGCTGTACGGGGCGGCGCTGCTCGTCCTGGCCGATCTCGGCGCACGACTGGCGGGCGGCATCCCGGTGGGCGTCGTCACCGCGCTCATCGGCGCGCCGTTCTTCCTCTGGCTCCTCCGCCGATCGCTGGTGGCGCATGGCCGCTGATCACGTTCCGGCGATTCGCCTGCGAGGCGTGGCAGCCGGCTACCGTGGGGCCGCCGGCGACCGCTCCGTGCTCGACGGCGTCGACCTCGACGTCTCCGCAGGCGAGCTCGTCGTGCTGCTCGGCCCGAACGGGAGCGGCAAGACGACGCTTCTTCGGGTGGTGGCCGGCGTGCTCCCGCCGCGCGCGGGGCAGATCGAGCTCTTCGGTCGTGCCCTGGCTGGTTGGTCTCGCCACGACCTGGCGCGAAGCGTCGCGGTGCTGCCGCAGACCACCGAGCTGCCGGACGGCTTCCGCGTCTCGGAGGTGGTCAACCTCGGGCGCATCCCGCACGCGACCCGCGCCTTCGGCGCCGACGCGGACGACGAGCGTGCCGTGGCCGCTGCCCTGCGCGACGCCGACGCGGAGGAGCTGGCCGCACGCCCGGTACGGGAGCTGTCCGGCGGTGAGCGGCAGCGCGTCCTGCTGGCGCTCGCCCTCGCCCAGGAGCCGCGACTGCTGCTCCTCGACGAGCCGACCCTGCACCTCGACCTCTCGCATCAGCTCGGACTGGTGCAGCTTCTCCGCCGGCTCCGCGTCGCACGCCGGTTGACGGTGATCGCCGTGCTGCACGATCTGAACCTGGCCGCGGGCCTGGCCGACCGTGTCCTCCTGCTGCGAGACGGCCGCCTGGGGCCGGCGGGAAGGGGCGATCGGGTGATCGATCCCGAGCTGGCCCGCAGCGCCTTCGGCGTCACGATCGAGGAGGCGATCACACCAGACGGTCGCCGCGTGCTGGCGCCGGCGATGCCCGTCAGGACCGGGCTTCTCCAGGATCTCCCGCCGGCGGATCCATCCTGAGCTCGACCTGCTCGGTGCCGTCCGGCCGTCGGGTGCGAGTGACGTGGATGTGCGGATGCGTCTCGTCGCCGAGCTGCTCCTTCTCGACCGAGACCATGACGTGCTCCTCCACATCCGACAGCCGCTCCTCCTCTGGCAGCGCGGCGTTCGGCACGGCGCGGAAGACGGCGTAGCTCACGAAGACCCACAGCACGGCGATGATCGGGATGCCGAAGAGCGCGCCCCAGACGCCCGCCACCTGGGCACCGAGAAGGAGGCCCACGAGGACGAGGATCGGGTGCAGGCCGAGTGCCCCCCGCATGAGCCGCGGCTGCAGCCAGTTCACCAGGACCGTCTGCGTGACGATCAGCGCGATCGCGACCGGCAGCAGCGCGTCGGGCGCGAACAGCGCAGCACCGATGATCGGCGGGATGAGCGCGAGCGGAGGCCCGAAGAACGGGATGAGCATCGCCAGGGCGCTTATTGTTCCCCACAGGAACAGGTACGGCACGCCGAAAATGGACCCGACCACCGCGACGAGCACGGCCTGAACCGTCGCCAGCAGCAGCTGCGCGCGCAGGAATCCGCCGAAGGCGCGGGCGATGCTCCGCTCCAGGAGTCGCGCCTCGTCCTTGTACCGGCGGGGGACCGCGCCGCGCATCCGGCCGAGGATGCGGCGCGCGTCCATGAGCATGTACAGCGACAGGACGATGATGAGGACCAGCGATCCGAGGGCCGCGATGGTGACCCCGGCGATCGCCTGCGCCTGCTCGACGACCGCCCCGCCGAGGCCCTCGAGCTGGGCGGCGGCGCCCTCGTACAGCTCGGTGAGATCGATCCTGAGGCGCCCGAACTGGAGTCCGGCCTCCCAGGTTTCGAGGGTCGCGAGGACGTCCTGCTCGGCCTGCGGGTATGCGCGCGCCAGGCCGGCGACGTGCTGGGTGATCGCCGATCCGGTGTAGAACAGGACGAACCCGAAGACGACGAGCGCCAGCAGGTAGGTCCCGACGACGATCGGTGCGCGGGGAAGCTCGGTCAGCCGCTCGAGCCAGGCGACCACCGGCGCCATGACGAACGCGAGCAGCCAGGCCAGGAACACGATGAGGAGGATGGTGCCGAAGCCCCCGACGACCTCCAGCACTCGCTCGAGCAGCTGCAGCCCGAAGACGGCGCTGCCGAGGACGAGGAAGACGATGAGCCACCACCGCTCTCGCGGTCCGAGGCCCAGGGGCGGCCCGGCCATCGGTCGCTAGACCTCGCGTCGGGGCCCGATGCCGACCGCGGCTCGCACCTCCGCCATGGTCGCGTCCAGGATCGGGCGGACCTTGTCGCGTCCGGCGCCCAGGGTCTCCTCGACGACCCGCGCATCGGCCGCGAGCCGAAGGCGTTGCTCGCGCATCGGCCGGAAGAACTCGATGATCCGCTCGGCGAGCAGCTGCTTGGTCTCGACGCAGCCGGTCCGCGCGGTCCGCTCACCGTCCTGGATCTGGAGGTAGTCGCCGCCGAAGAACCGATGCAGCTGGCAGACGTTGCAGACCTCCGGGCGCCCCGGGTCCGTGCGCTTGATGCGCTGCGGATCGGTGACCATGCTCATGACCAGGCGCCGGATCTCGTCCGGCTCGGCGAAGATCGGGATGGTGTTGCCGGCGCTCTTGCCCATCTTCCGAGTGCCGTCGGTCCCCATCACGATCGGGGCATCGGTGTAGGCGGCCCGGGGTTCGGGGAAGATCTCGCCGTACCGCCGGTTGAAGGCACGCACGATCTCGCGCGAGAGCTCCAGGTGCGCGTCCTGGTCCTTCCCCACCGGGACCACGGTGGCCTTGTAGATGACGATGTCGGCCGCCTGCAGGACGGGATAGTTCAGGAGGCCCGCGCTGTTCTCCTTGCCCTCGGCCAGTGCGGCCTTGTAGGTCGGATTGCGCTCGACCCAGCTGACCGGCACCACCGTGTCGAAGATCCAGCACAGCTCGGCGTGCTCAGGCAGGTCCGACTGGCGGACGATCGCGCAGCGATCCGGGTCGAGCCCGACGGCGAGCATGTCGAGCACCATCTCGTGCGTGAGGGAGCGCAGTGTCTCGCCGTCGTGGACGGTGGTCAGGGCGTGGTAGTCGACGATGCCGTAGATGGACTCGTATCGGTCCTGGAGCGCCACGTAGTTCTGCTGCGCGCCGAGGTAGTTGCCCAGGTGGGACGCGCCGGAGGGCTGGATGCCCGTGAAGAGGCGCTCGCGCGTGGTGGGCGCCGACGAGGCGCTGGCGGGGGCGGTCTGGCTCATCGGAGGGCGAGTGTACCCCTCCGTCGGTGGCCCGACAGCCGCCCGGCCGCTATGGTGGCGGCATGGTCGGAACGGTGGCGACGGATTGGCACGCGGCGGCGCGTCCGGGCGCGCGCATCGGGGCAGCGATCGAGGTGCACGAGGTGATCGGGTCGACCAACGACCGCGTGCGCGACCTGCTCGAGGCCACTCCCGCAGAGGGCATGGTTGTCGTGGCCGAGTTGCAGTCCGCCGGCCGCGGTCGGCGTGGACGGTCGTGGACGTCGCCGGCCGGCCTCAACCTGACCGCCAGCGTGGGGCTCCGCCCGCGGGTGGCGGCCGATGCCGCAGTCGGCCTGATCCCGGCAGCCGCGCTCGCGGCCCGCGCCGCCTGCCGCGGTGAGGCGGAGGTCGACCTGAAGTGGCCGAACGACCTGGTGGCACCGGACGGGAGAAAGGTCGGGGGACTGCTGGTGGAGGTCGCCAGCGAAGCGGACCGCCTTCGCCATGCGGTCCTGGGCTTCGGGATCAACGTCAACTGGGCCCAGGATGAGCTCCCGGCCGACCTGCGCCGAACGGCCACCTCGCTCGGCGCCCTCTCGGGACGGTCGGTGGACCGCGCCGGTCTGCTGCGGCGCCTCCTCGAGGCCCTCGAGGTCGAGATCGCGTCGCTGGAGGCGGGGCGATCGCCGCTCCCGCGCTACCGGGGCGCCTGTCGCACGCTTGGCACGTGGGTGACCGCCGAGACGCCGGGGGGTCCGGTGGTCGGATGGGCGGCCGGCATCGACGATCGGGGCGTGCTCATCATCGAGACCGATACGGGCAGCGTGGCGGTGACCAGCGGAGAGGTCGTGCGGGTCCGCGCCGGAGCGGTCACGTGAGCCTGGAGCCACGCTCGAGGGACGCCGGCGAGGGCGATCCGGACCTGGAGGCGGTCCGTGCCGCACAGATCGACCGCGCCGCATTCGCGATCCTCTACCGGCGCTATCTCGAGCGGGTGTACGGCTACTGCTTCTACCTGCTGGGCGACCATCACGACGCCGAGGACGTGACCGAGCGCACCTTTCTCGCGGCACTGTCCGCGATCGACCGCTTCCGCGATACCGGATCGACCTTCCGCGCCTGGCTCTTCCGGATCGCGCACAACCAGCTCGTGAACGCCCTGCGCGCACGCGGCCGCCGCGGCACGACTCCGCTGGACGGGGTGCCCGAGCCGGCCGGCGGTGACGACCCGGCGCGGGCACTGGACCGTGCCGACGAGGCGAGGACCGTGCGCCGCGCGCTTGCCATGCTCAGCGAGGAGCGACGTCAGGTCCTGGTGCTGCGCTTCGTCGACGGACTCTCGGCGCGCGAGATCGGCGAGGTGCTGGAACGCAGTCCGGGCGCCGTCAGGGTCCTCCAGCACCGGGCGCTGCGAGACCTGGAGCGGCTCCTGGCCTGACCGGCGTACGGCGTCGCCGCGGCCCGGACGATCTCGCGGGGCGCGGTGTAACGTATCGGGCTCGTCGGTGTTAGCAGGAGCGTGATGAGCCAGGTTCCGTCCACGGCCGATCGGGTCGACCGTGCCATCGGCCACGTCCTCAACGGTGCCGCGCCGCGCGTCGCCGCGGCGAGGGCCGGGCTGCCGTCGAACGACCATGGGCTGATGGGGATGGCTGCGACGCTGCACGCCGCGCTGCCGATGCCCCCGGTCGGGTCCAGGTTCGAGGCCCGCCTCGGTGCGCGCCTCGCCGGACTGTCGACCGCGACCCGCGACCCCGTCGGCTGGGCGCTCCGCCATCCGGGACGCCTGATCGTCACCGGGGCCGTCGGCTCGGCGTTCGGCGTGGGCGTGACCGCGTACGCCGTGTGGCGCACCAGCCGGCGCGCCGCCGCCGGTCCGGCACACCGGCTGCTCCACCGATAGCCCGAGGACCCACCGCATTGCCGATCAAGTTCCCGTTCAGCCGTCGTGCCGGTCCGTCCGACGCCTGGACGAAGTGCCCGGCCTGTGACGCGCAGGTCTTCAACCGCCAGCTGGAGCGAAGCGCGCGCGTCTGTCCCGGCTGCGGGCATCACTTCCGCATGTCGATCGGCGAGCGGATCGACCTGCTCCTCGATCCGGGCAGCTTCGAGGAGCGGGACGCGGGGCTGGAGGCCATCGACCGGCTCGGATTCCACGACGAGCGCCCGTACGACCACCGGCTCGAGGCTTCGCGCGTCAAGACCGGACTGCGCGACGCGCTGGTGTGGGGCGTTGCGCGCATCGACGGGCAACGCGTCGCCATCGCGATCTTCGACTTCCGCTTCATGGGCGGCAGCATGGGCAGCGTGGTGGGTGAGAAGCTGGCGCGGTGCTTCGAAACGGCACTGGCCGAGCGCATCCCGGCCATCGTGGTCAGCGCGTCGGGCGGCGCCCGCATGCAGGAGGGAACGCTGTCCCTCATGCAGCTCGCCAAGACCACCGCCCCGCTGGCGCGGCTGGATCGTGCCGGCGTCCCGTTCATCGCGGTGCTCACCGATCCCACCACCGGCGGCGTGCTGGCCAGCTTCGCCAGCCTGGGCGACGTGATCGTCGCAGAGCCCAGGGCACTCATCGGTTTTGCCGGGGCCCGCGTGGCCTCTGACACCGTCGGGGAAGAGCTGCCCGATGGTTTCCAGACCGCCGAGTTTCTGCTCGAGCACGGCTTCGTCGACATGGTCGTGCCGCGACCAGAGCTGCGCGTCACCCTGGCCCGCTTGCTGCGGCTCCTCCCCGTCGCCGCCGACGACGGCCAGGAGGCGGCAGCGCTCGGCGAGCGGCCGTGGGGCCCGCTCGGCGCCCTGTCCGGGTTCGCGGAGCGGCTCGGCGGCGCGGTGAGCGAGACGATCGGCATCGAGGTCGACACCGAGGTGGCCGGCAACGGCGGTCCTGCCACGGCGGGTACGACCGCGGCCGCTCCGTCGGCGACGCGGTCACCCGACGAGCCGGAGGCCGATCGATGACGGGCACGACGACGCGGGTCGAGGCGACCCCGCCGACGGCGGAGGCGATCGAGGCCGCCTGGCAGCGCGTCCAGCTCGCGCGCCACCCACAGCGCCCGAGGACGCTCGACCTCGTCCCGCACATGTTCACCGAGTTCACCGAGCTGCACGGCGATCGCGCCTTCGGCGACGATGCGGCCGTGGTCGGCGGCCCCGCCCTGCTCGAGGGCCGGCCGGTGATGGTCATCGGCCACCAGAAGGGAAGCGACACCGAGTCGAACATCCTGCGCAACTTCGGCTCGCCCCATCCCGAGGGGTTCCGCAAGGCGCAGCGCCTCATGCGGCTGGCCGAGAAGCTCGGACTGCCGGTGATCACCTTCCTCGACACCGCCGGTGCCTTCCCCGGACCGGCCGCCGAAGAGCGCGGACAGGCGGAGGCGATCGCGTCGAGCATCAAGCTCATGACCGGGCTCCAGGTCCCGATCGTCGTCATCGTCCTGGGCGAGGGCGGCTCGGGTGGCGCCCTCGCGATCGGCGTGGGGGATGCCGTGCTGGCGCTCGAGAACGCGGTGTACTCGGTCATCAGCCCCGAGGGGTGCGCCTCGATCCTGTGGCGCTCGCGGGAGGAGGCCAGGACGGCCGCCGCCGCCATGCGAATGACCGCCGCCGACCAGCTCGACCTCGGCGTGGTGGACGCGGTCGTCGCCGAGCCGGGGGAGGGAGCCCATACCGACCACGCCGCGACCGCGCGAACGCTCAGGGCCGCGATCCTGAGCGCGCTGCGGCGCCTGACGAGCCTCGAAGCGGAAGAGCTCCTCGCGAGCCGCTATGCTCGGCTGCGCGGGATCGGCGCGTACCTCGACACCGGAGCCGGCGCGACCCATCCCGTGGAGCCCCCCTCGCTGGGCCGACGGATCGGCCGCATGCTGCGTCTGCCGGGCGTCCCCCGACGTCCGCGCTGGAGCGAGATCTGGCCGAGTGACGGTGGCGAGGACGAGAACGAGAGAGGCGCATGACCGATTCCGACCACGCCCTCGATGCCATCGGGCGAGTGGCGAGCGACCTGGTGCCGCAGCTCACCGAGCGGCTGCATCGGCACGGCCTCGGCGAGATCGAGGTCGTCGACGGCGATCTCCGGCTGCGCGTGCGCGCCGGGGCGGCGAGCGCGCCGGCCACCGTCGAGGTGGCGATGGCCGGCCAGGACCGGGCCGAGCCCGCCGCGGCCGCCACCCCCGAGGCGCCGACTGGCGTCCCGGTCGGATCGCCGGCGGTCGGGTTCTTCGTCTACGCCGAGGGACTCGGCCCGGGACTCGAGGTCAACTC
>JAHWJN010000209.1 GCA_019348395.1 Chloroflexota bacterium | reverse complement strand
GCCGATCACCGGACGCATCCACCAGCCCCCGCCGGTGCACCTCACCTTCCAGCCCCGGAACTACGTCATCTGCTCGTTCGTGCCGCGCAAGTTCGACTACCACCCGCTCGCCATCCCGGCGCCGTACAACCACTCGAACATCAACAGCGACGAGGTCATCTACTACGTCGACGGCAACTTCATGTCGCGCCGGGGCGTGGACATCAGCTCCTTCACCATCCATCCCGCCGGCATCCCCCACGGGCCGCACCCGGGTTCCGTCGAGGCGTCGATCGGCAAGGAGGGCACGGAGGAGCTGGCCGTCATGATCGACACCTTCCATCCGCTGCACCTCACCCGCCAGGCGGAGGAGCTGGAGGACGACCGCTACCCGTATTCCTGGATTCCGCCCGAGGATGGGTCGGAGCACGCTCGCGAGCTCTCCGAGCGCGGTCCCGAGGCCTTCCCGGACTGATCGTCAGCCTGCGGTCGGTTCCCCACCGATCGCGCGGCCACGAACCGTCGTAGTGACCGTCAGGTGGGAGCTATCCCGGTCGCCCGCCCGCGAACCGTCGTAATGCCCGCGGGGTGCACACTAGGCGTCGAAGTGCCCACGAGCGCTGCACCTGAGCTCGATAGTGCCCGCCCAGTGAGCACTACGTCGGTTCATCGGGGCGTCGTCGCGGACGCCGTCGGGCTGTCCGGACGGCCTTCGATGGATGCTCCTGCGGACGGGCGCCGTTGGTGCGATTCTCGCAGTAGCATCCGGCAGAGTGGAACGAAGGAGCGACAGCCCATGACCGAGGCGACGGCGATCCCCGTCAACCTGTTCGACAATGAGCGCGAGCTCATGGTGGTGGCGCCCATGCCCGGCGTGGGCCCGGAGGACATCAGCATCGACGTCACCGACGACGGCCATCTGACCCTTCGGGCGAGGCAGCACGGCGAGGGACAGGAGCGGATCGACTACCTGACCCGCGAGTGGTCGTACGGGCCGTACGAGCGGACCATCGAGCTTCCCTACGCCGTCGACGCCATGCGCGCGAACATCAGCTACGGCAACGGAGTCCTCGCCGTCGCGCTCCCCCGGGCCGATGCCACGGTCGCCGGGCGGGTGCTGGTCCAGCGCACCGGACAGTCCCGCGGCCTCACCGCCGGCCACACCGGCTCGCGCGGTGGCGACGGCGACGACCCGACGCCCGATGACGGCAGCAGCGCGACCACCGTGGTGTGATCCTCTACTTCATGCGCCACGGCATCGCCGACCCGCCGGGGGGCGGTGCCGACAAGGCCCGCCAGCTCACCGCCGAGGGAATCGAGGCACTCCGCGCCGCGGTCCCGATCTGGCGGCGGCTCAATCTGCGACCGGACGTCGTCATCAGCTCCCCCTTGTCCCGCGCGGTCGAGACGGCACGGGTGCTGGGTGACGGGCTCGGACTCGACCGCGAGGCGGTGGCGAGCGATCGGCTGCGGCCGGGCGCGTCGTGGGACGACCTCGGACGCGCCATGGCCGAGCATTCCGATGCCCGTCGTGTCCTCTTCGTCGGCCACGAGCCGGACCTCTCCACGGCCGTCGCGCGTCTCACCGGCGCCGCGTCGGTCCGGATGCGGGAGGGCGGGATGGCATGCGTGGAGTTCTACGGCGTGCCCGAACCCGGCGGTGGCGAGCTCGCCTGGCTGTTGGACCCGGACCTGTACAGCCGTGACCGATGAGCCGCGGCGGGTGACCAGGGTCGCGGCCTATGCACTGTGCACCGAGGGCGCTTCCATCCTGCTCAGCCGCATCGCGCAGGGGGCCACCGCCTTCTCGGACGGAAAGTGGACGCTTCCCGGCGGCGGCGTGGAATTCGGCGAGGATCCTCGGGACGCGGCGCTCCGCGAGCTGCACGAGGCGACCGGCCTTGTCGGAACGATCGACTCGCTTGCCGATGTGGATTCGTGGGTGGCCGCATTCGTCGACCCGCGCGACGGCGGGGCGACCGACTTTCACGCCATCCGCATCCTGTATCGCGTCCGGGTCGTCGGCGGAACGCTGCGTGACGAGGTCGGCGGCTCGAGCGACACGTGCGCCTGGGTCCGGCGCGAGGTGCTGGACGCGCTCCCGCTCGTCGACCTGGCGCGCACCGGCGCACGACTCCTTGGGCTGGTCGGATAATCGGCAGCGCATGTACCTGCAGC
>JAHWJN010000208.1 GCA_019348395.1 Chloroflexota bacterium | reverse complement strand
ACGGGGACGGGGGAGCACCCGATGGCCGACTTCGCCCGCTCAGGCGCGTTCACGCCCTACACGGCGATCTACAACGTGACGGGCCAGCCGGCCATCACGCTGCCCGTGCGCTTCGGCGAGGACGGCCTGCCGACCTCCGTCCAGCGGCCACACCCGCCGATCCTGGTCGGTGGCGGTGGTCCGAAGCTTCTCGCCTATGCCGCCCGGGAGGCGGACATCATCGGGCTGGATCCACGCTCGCTGCCCCAGGGCGGTCACGACCCGCAGGACGTGACCGAGGCGGCCATCGATCGCAAGGTGGGTTGGATTCGCGAGGCCGCCGGCGATCGGTGGAACGAGCTGGAGATCAACATCGCGATCTACGCCGTGGACCCGCCGCCGGAGGCCGGTCGCGATATCGGGCCGGAGGAGCTCGAGCGCAGCCCGCACTACCTGGTCGGTGATGCCGAACGCATCGCCGACACGCTGCTCGAGCGCCGGGAGCGGTGGGGGCTCAGCTACATCGTCATCGGCCGCGGGGAGCTCGACGTCATGCGACCGGTCATCGCCCGCCTCGCCGGACGCTGATCGGCCGCGTTCTTGCACCGACCCTGCCCATGACCGATGACCACCGGGATGTGCATCCCAAGGACCGGGTCCCGCCCGAGGAGGGCATCGTGATCCCGGCCGACGAGCTCGACCTCGTGAACGACGACGCGCCGACCGAGGGGGTCGACCCGGTCACCCACCCCGGCGACCTGCCACCGAAGCGGCCGACCGACGGTCCGCTCTAGCCCTCCAGCGTCCGGGGACGCAGCAGCTCCTCGAACGGGATGGGATCCTCGAACCGGTCAGGCACGGGCGCTCGGCGAGATCCGGACATCGCGGCGGCGAGCTCCCCGGCGGCACGACTGATCCGCTCCGCCAGGCCGGCGTCGGCCGGAGCTTCCGACGCGCCCCAGTCCTCGCTCGCGGCGTAGACGGCGGTCCGCATCACGTTGCCGCCAAGGTAGGTGAACAGCGGCCGAACGGCGTGCTCGAGCGCCAGCGAGTGGCGCGCCGTCCCGCCTGTCGCGCCGATCAGCACCGGCACGCCGGACAGCGCCTCGTGCTCGATCACGTCGAAGAAGAGCTTGAACAGCCCGGAGTACGAGGCGGAGAAGATCGGCGTGACAGCGATGAGTCCATCGGCCCCGACGACCGCGTCGATCGTCTTCTGCAGGCCCTCCGGCGGGAAGCCGGTGAGGAGATGGTTGACCAGGTCCTGCGCGTGATCGCGCACCTCGATGACCTCGGTGCGAGGCTCCTCGCCTCGCTCGCGCAGCGCCCGCTCGGTCGCGGACGCCAGCCGGTCACCGAGCAACCGCGTGGTCGACGGCTGCGACAGGCCCGCGGTGACGACCACCAGGGACCGATCCGTCATCGGGTCGCTTCCACCAGCGTGGGCGGTGGCCCGTCGGGCAGCGGCGGCGCGCCGGCTCCCTCTCGGCCGGCCTTCAGGCTGACGTGGGTCGGTGGGTCGCCCGGCACACCCGCGGGGCGTACCGCGTCGAACTCGCGTCGCATGACAGGGACGATCTCGCCCAGCATCTCGATCTGCTCGAGGACCGTCTTCAGCGGCAGCCCCGCGTGGTCCATCAGGAACAGCTGGCGCTGGTAGTCACCGGCGAACTCGCGAAATCCCAGGGTGCGCTCGATGACCTGCTGCGGGCTGCCGACCGTCAGCGGCGTCGTGTCCGCGTACTCCTCGAGTGAAGGGCCCCCACCGTAGACCGGGGCGTTGTCGAAATAGGGCCGGAACTCGCGAATGGCGTCCTGCGAGTTCGGACGCATGAAGACCTGCCCGCCGAGGCCGACGATCGCCTGGTCCGCCGGCCCGTGACCGTAATGCTCGTACCGGCGCCGGTACAGCCCCACCATGCGCTTCACGTGGAAGCCGGGCCAGAAGATGTTGTTGTGGAAGAACCCGTCGCCGTAGTACGCCGCCTGCTCGGCCACCTCGCGCTTGGGCAGGCGATGATCTCGGAGCGGATCGCCGGTGCCGGCGGCATCCCGGCCGCCCGGGCGCTCGCGCTGATGCACTGCGTGCTCGGCCACCACGGCCCCGATGGGCTCCCGGGGCGGCGGTTCGCCTCCGCCGAGGCGCTCGCCCTCCAGCGGCTGAACGCGCTCGACGCGTCGGTCAAGGGTGCGCTCGAGCAGGGGCTGCCCTGACGACGCGCGCCTGGCGCGCGCGTCGCTGACCTGGGTCGCTACCGGCGGCCGCGGCTGACTACGACGCTCACCTTCGTGCCCTTCGCACGTACGGCCCGCGGCCTGGGGCTCTGCGAGATGACAC
>JAHWJN010000207.1 GCA_019348395.1 Chloroflexota bacterium | reverse complement strand
AGCAGCTCGACCAGGTCGACGCTCGTCATGCGGAAGCCGATCGCCTCTCCCCGCAGCCGATTCACGTCGAGCAGGTCCTCGACCAGGCGCTGGAGCTGGTCGATGCCCTGGCCGAGCCTGCGCAGCAACGGCGTCACATCGCCGGCGGCGTCGAGCGCCGTCCGGTCCAGCCGCCCGAGCCGACGGCTGAGGAGCTCCCAGTTCCCGCGCACGATGGCCAGCGGAGTGCGCAGCTCGTGCGACGCAACCGCGAGGAATCGGTCCCGGAGGCTCACCGCCTGCTGTGCGGACTGGTACAGGAGCGCGTTGTCGATGGCCAGCGCGGCGCGCCGCGCGACGTCCTCGGCGGTTGCCGTCTCGCCGTCGTCGAATGGAGGGCGCGCGGGATCGCGCACCAGCGAGAGCGTTCCGAGGACCCGGCCACGGGCGACGAGCGGGCACACGACGTGGGCGCCGATCCCCACCCGTCGGAGCAGCTCGAGGTGCTCGGTGTCGACTGCACGGCCCCGGAGGTCGGCGTCAGTCACCGCCTCTCGGACCGTTGCCCCATCCCGGAGGGCGCAGATGATCGGGTGCGGAGGGCTCGCCTCCGCATCGGGCGGGTAGCGGTCTCGCAGGCGGTGGATGGCCTGCACGCGGCCCGCATCCTGGTGTGTCGCGGCCACCATGCGCAGGTCTCCGTCGTCGAGCAGGTCGAAAATGCACCAGTCGGCGAGGTCGGGCACCACCACCGACGCGACCGTCTGGGCCGTGTTCTCCGGGCTCAGGGAGCCGGGGATTCGCTCGCTCACCCGCGCCAGCAGCTCGAACTCCGCGCGGGCGCGGTCCGCCTGGGCCCTGGCCAGCCGCTCCTGCTCGATGAGGTCCGCGTCGTTCAGTGCGGCCGCCGCCAGGGCGGAGAGGTGTCCCAGGGTCTCCACCATCTCATCCGCGATCGAGTGACGGAAGAAGGCCACCATCACGCCCAGCAGGCGGCCGCCGGTGGTGAGCGGCAGGCAGGCGACGGCCTCGAGGCGCTCTCGGGCCACCCACTCCTGGTCGAAGTCGGGATCGCCGGCGAGCCCGTTGCGGACGAACGGCCGCCGCGTCCGCGCGACGACGCCGACCTTGTACGGGTGGGTGGCGACGTCGATGACCTCGCGCGAGCTTCCAACCACCCGTGTCGACAGGCCGCCGCTGGTGGCGAGGCGCAGCGTGCCGGGGTCCTCGTGGACCCAGGTCCGCGCGAGCGCGGCGTCGAAGTCGTCGACGAGGACATCGGTCAGCGTCTGGAGCACGAGCCCGGGCTCGAGCGCGGTCCACAGCTGCGCGGCCGCCGCCGTCGTGGCGCGCAGGTAGCGCATGACGGTGAGGTGGCGCTCCAGCTCGACGCGTTCGCTCAGGTCTCGGAGCACTCCGATCACGAGCCGCTCCCCGGACCGATCGTGGATCTCGGCCAGGTTGAGCTCGATGTCGACCTCCTCGCCGTCGGCGCGGCGAGCCGGAAGGCGAATCGGCGTGTCGAACAGGGTCCTGGTGCCAGTGGCGGCGTACCGGCCGAAGCCCGTGTCGTGGGCACCGTGGAGCCGCTCGGGCTGGATGACGTGCAGCGACCGGCCGACGAGATCGGCACCCTTCCAGCCCAGGAGGCGCTCGACCGAGCGGTTGGCGTAGACGATGCGAGAGCGCAGATCGGCCACGATCACGGCGTCGGGCATGGCCTCGAGGAGCGCTGCGAAGTCGACCTGCATCATCGGGGAGGCAGACTAGCACGCGCGTCCGGCGCCTCTGGAGCGGGTGCCGCCGCGGCGGCACGAAGTCTGCATCGGCCCTGCGTCATTCGCACCAGGGAGCAGCACCAATGACCGACGAGCGTACCGAGGACCGGATGCAGTCCGAGCACGAGCGCAAAGTCGCCGAAATCGAGCAGGAACGCGGCGAGGCGTACGCCGAGGACGACCCGACCCGGGATCCCGGCCGCGATCCCGCCTCCGACGATGCCGACGTGGTCGGGGACCACGAGACGTCGCCGGGACAGAATTCCGACCGGCTGCCGCAGTAGGGGATTCAGCAGATGGCCGACGACCAGGTCCGACGGGACCCGAGTGACTGGAAGACGGGCGACGAGCCGATGACGGATGCACAGGCCTCCTACCTCCGCACGCTGTCCGAGGAAGCCGGCGAGACCTTCGACCCGCAGATGACGAAGGCCGATGCGTCACGGCGCATCGACGAGCTGCAGGCTCGGAGCCCCAGAGTCCAGGAGGCGAGCGGGGCCACGCCGCCCCATCCGAGCCCTGCCGACGGCGGCGGGGAGGCGGCCGAGCGCCCGCCGCGACCCAGCCAGGCTGAGGGCGAGCGGTAGTACGAGATTCGGCCGAGCGGCGC
>JAHWJN010000206.1 GCA_019348395.1 Chloroflexota bacterium | reverse complement strand
CCGGTGTCCACGGCGCGCGTCGCGTCATCGGCGCGGAGGATGCCCTTGACCAGCAGCGGGATCGGGCAGATGGAGCGCAGCCAGGCGAGATCCTCCCAGCTCCAGGTCGGCAGGATGACGAGGCCGGTCTCGCCGGTCGGTTGCTCCGGTGGCAGGTGCACGCCGAGCGGGACGCTGAAGCCGTTGCGCCGATCGCGCTCGCGGTTGCCGGGGAGCGGCAGGTCGACCGTCACGACCATCGCGGCGAAGCCGGCCGCCTCGGCGCGCTCGACCAGGCCCCGGCACACGTCGCGGTCGGCGGGCGCGTACAGCTGAAACCATCGCGCGGCGTCGGGTGCCGCCGCGGCGACCTCCTCCATGGGCACGGTCGAGATCGTCGACAAGGTGGACAGCGCCCCGGCCGCAGCCGCCCCACGGGCCGTCGCACGCTCGGCGTCGGGGTGCGCGAAGCGGTGCGCGGCGGTCGGTGCCACCGCAATCGGGTGCGCGAGGCGCGTGCCGAGCACGGTCCGCGACAGGTCGCGCTCCGAGACGTCAACCAGCACGCGCGGCCGCAGCCGGAGCCGGTCCCACCCCGCGCGGTTGTCGGCGATGGTGCGCTCGTCCCCCGCGCCACCGGCGTAGTAGTCCCACGCGGCCGGGTCCATCCGCGCCCGCGCCAGCGGCTCGAAGTCGGCGACCGTGAGCGGGTCGGTCCTGTCGGTCATGCGGGACCGATGATGCCACCGCCGGCACGGCAGAATGGGCATATGCAGCCAATCGCTCGATTCCTCGCGTGGGTCGTCGCGACCCTCGTCCTTGCCGCCTGTTCCGCCGACGCCACGCCCACGAGCGAGCCGACACCTGCGCCGACCCCGTCACCGAACTCGACCGACTCCCTCGACGCGGAGCTGCTCGATCGGCGCTGGACCGTTCTGTTCGTCGGCACGGACCTCAACGCCGCGCGGGAGGAGCGCAACGAACCGGCCAGCACCGATGCGCTCATGCTCGTGAGCCTCTCGGCCGATGCGTCGGAGCTGACCCTCGTCTCGCTGCCGCGCGACACGGTCGACGTGCCGCTGTCCGGCGGCGGCACCTGGGAGCGCAAGATCAACGCGCTGTACCTCGAGGAGGGGATCGACACGCTGGTGGGGGCCATGGAGACGCTCTTCGACGTCCCGATCGACGGGCACGTCGTGCTCGACATGGACGACTTCACGCGTCTCGTCGACGCGGTCGGGGGTGTGGAGGTCTCGCCGGATGAGCCGATCGAGGACCCGATCGTCAACCTCGACCTCGACGCCGGCCCGCAGGAGATCGACGCGGTGACGGCCAACGGCTACGTCCGCACGCGGGTCGACCAGGACTACGGCCGGATGGGCCGCCAGCAGGAGGTGCTGCTCGCCATCGTCGAGCGGCTGGTGGATCCTGAGACCGAGGTGGACGTGCGCTCACTCGCCGAGAGCCTCGACTCGCTCGAGACCGATCTGCCGCTCGACGAGCTCCCGACGCTGCTCGAGCTGGCGCGTCGCGCGACCGAGGCCGAGGTCCGGCACCTGCTCATCGAGCCGCCGCTCATCACCTTCGAGGGCGACCGCGGCGATGGCCGGGGCTACATCCTCGAGCCCGACGTGGAGGCCATTCGGGACGAGGTCCGCGAGCTGATTCCTGATTGAACGCTGACGGCGACGCCAGCCGTACTGGCCGTTCGGCACCTGGACGCTCGGGTGGGGCGGCGTCGACCGCGACTCGCCAGTGTGGCTCGCGTCGTGACGAAGGACATCGAGTTCCAGCGTTCGGGCGCCATTGCGGCTGGCGGATGTCGGCGGAGGCGCCGCCAGGCGCGCCCTGCTTTCGGCAGATCGCCAGTCCGAGTGGCGTCGCGACGCGGCGAGGTACCCGGGTCAGCCCTCGGAGGATTCCTCTGAGCGGTCCGAGCGGCCCTCGCCCTCGGCACCCTCGCCCGGCGCGCCCTCGCCCTCGGCACCTTCTGCGCCCTCGCCCTCGCCCTCGGCACCCTCGCCCTCGAGCTCTTCGCCCTCGGCTGCGACCGGCTCCTCCTCCACCTCGATCCGCGGCGGGACCACGGTGGCGACGAGGGTCTCGGGATCGGTCATGACCGTCACGAGGTCACGATTGAGGTTGAGGTCGCTGACGTGGATGGCGACGTCCAGGCTGACGAGCGTCGAGACGTTGACCTCGATCTCGTGCGGGATGTCGTTCGGCAGTGCCTTGACGTGGACGCTCGACAGGTTGTGGAGCAGCGTGCCGCCGGTCTCCTCGACGGCCGGCGCCTCGCCGGTGAAGACGAGAGGGACGTCGACCTCCATCTCCTGCTTGAGGTTGACGAGGAAGTAGTCGACGTGGATGGCGCGGCCGCTGAGTGGATGGCGCTGGACG
>JAHWJN010000205.1 GCA_019348395.1 Chloroflexota bacterium | reverse complement strand
ACCTTCGAGCTGACCTATCGCCTTCCGGACACCGATGATCCCCGGTTGCGGGTCCGTCCCTCGGTCGTCGTCTTCCCGGCATGGAGCTTCGGAACCGAGGGCACCGTCCGCGTCAGCGTGCCGGACGGCTACGAGGTCCGGGTGGACGGGGATCCTCTCACCGACGAGGACGGGACCTACGTGAGCGGCGACATCGAGGACCCGTCGCAATGGCTCGCGCTGGTCACCGCCCTGCGGCCGGTCGAGTACATGGACATCGACACGACCGTACCGCTGTCGGGCGGCACCGCCGACCTCCGCGTCCGCGCGTTCGCCGACGACACTGCGTGGGCAGAGGGAATCCGGGACCTGTTCGTGGACGCCCTGCCGCTCCTGGAGGAAGAGCTCGGGCTCCCGTACCCGCTGATCGGGCAGCTGGTGGTGACCGAGTCCGTTCCCGCCGACGCATCAGGCTTCGGCGAGGGGGCGGCGGGCGGGACCGAGATCCTCATCGCCTACGATCAGCCCCCGTTCACCGCCGTCCACCAGGTCAGCCACGTCTGGCTGTCCCCCAGGTTCGCCGATGCGCGCTGGATTCGGGAGGGCCTGGCGAGCGCCGTCGCGGCACGCGTGGGGGCCGAGCTTGGGCTCGAGGCGCCGTTCGATCCGGCCGAAGAGGCGGCCCGGCACGCCGACGCCGCCTTCCCCCTGGACGAGTGGTCCGCCGATGCCGGCCCGGCCGGGGAGTCGTTCGGCTACGCCGCCTCGTGGGCCCTCATCGACGAGATCGAGGAGCGGGTCGGGCCCGATGCCATGCGCCGGGTGTTGAGGCGCGTGGCGGCCTCGATGGGCCCGTACCAGTCCGCCTCGATCGAGCCGGAGCCGACCGTCGAGGGCGTCGGCGCACCCGCTGCGCCATTGACGTCGCGTTCGTTCCTCGATCACCTCGAGACCGTGACCGGCGATGCCGGACTGCCCGACCTGTTCGCCGAGCGCGTGTTCGATGCCGAGGACGCCGCCCTGCTGCCGGAGCGCGCCGCGGCGCGGCAGGCGGTGGACCGTCTCGCCGCCGCTGCCGGCAGCTGGGGCACGCCCGATCCGCTCCGGGGGGCGATGACCGCCTGGAGCTTCGCCGAGGCGCGGGAGCAGACTGATGACGCCACCGAATGGCTCGCCAGGAGGGACCGGCTGGCGGCCCAGATGCAGCTTGCCGGCCTCTCCCCCTCCGATCGGCTGCAGCAGGCCTATCGAGCCTATGGCGGCGGTCCGGAGTCGGACGCGCAGCTCGAGGCGCATCAGGCCGTCGTCGAGACGTACGTGACGACGGCCGATCGGATCAATGCCGAGCGCAGCTTCGTGGAGCGGATCGGGTTGCTGGGTGGGCCCGACCCCTCGCGCGAGCTCGCGCTCGCCAACGGCCGGTTCGCGTCCGGCGACCTCCGCGGCTCGCTGGATGCGATCACCGAAGCGCAGCGCATCCTGGCCGCGGCCGAGACCGGCGGCATCGTCCGGCTCGTGAGCGCGGCGATCGTCGTCGTCCTGCTGCTGGGGCTGGCGGTGGTGCTGTTCCGTCGGCGGGCGGCGTACACTCAACGACGATGACCGGCGAGCGGCCGAGCCCCCGTTTCCAGCCAGCCGCCGACGTCCTGTCGGGGGAGACGGCCGACGTCTACTTCGAACGCGCCCGGAGCATCCTGGCCGCCGAGCGCCTCGACCCGGTCGTCACCATGGAGATCTTCTCGCGAGGGCAGGGCATCCTCTGCGGCGCGGAAGAGTCGATCGCCTACCTGCGCGAGATCTTCGCGGAGGTCGAGGACCCCGACCCCATCGTCGAATCCTTGCACGACGGCGACCCGATCGACTCCAAGGAGGTGGTGATGCGCCTCCAGGCGCGCTACTCGACCTTCGGGCTGTACGAGACCGCCATCCTCGGCATCCTCGCCTCCGGGTCGGGCTGGGCGACCGCCGCCCGGCGCGTGGTGGACGCCGCGGCACCGATCCCCGTCATCGGCTTCGGCGCCCGCCACGTGCATCCCTCGGTGGCCGATCAGCTGGACTACGCGAGCGTCGTGGGCGGATGTGTCGGGGCCTCCACCCCGGCAGGGGCTCGGCTGGCGGGGCTGGCGCCGACCGGCACCATGCCCCACGCCCTCATCCTCATCTTCGGCGACACGCTGCGCGCGGCGGAGGCGTTCGACCGCCACATCGACCCGGAGGTGCCGCGCATCGTTCTGGTCGACACCTTCAAGGACGAGGCGGAGGAGGCGCTGCGGGTCGCGGACGCTCTGGGCGATCGCCTGTGGGGCGTGCGGCTTGACACTCCCTCGGAGCGCGGTCGCGTGACGCCCGACCTCGTCAAGGAGGTGCGGGCACGCCTGGACCTGGCCGGTCACGACGAGGTGAAGATCGTGGTCT
>JAHWJN010000204.1 GCA_019348395.1 Chloroflexota bacterium | reverse complement strand
TATGGGGAGTGTGACCAACGACTGCGACCGAATTTGCAGGCTAGCCTCCGGATGGGCGCTGGGCGCCCTCGATTCCGACGAGGCGGACGGTCTGCGCCGGCTCTCGCGTCGTGCGGGCGACCGCACGACGGGCTGCGCGAGGCCCTCGCCATCGCGGCGGCGCTCGGCGACGCGCTTCCCCGTGTCGACGCCCCCTCACGGGCACTCCGCTTCCGCGTGCTTGCCGCTGCGCAGGCGGACGACGGGGGCGTCGTGATGATGCGGGGGGAGCTCGGGATCTAGCGGTTCAGCTACTCTCGATCCGCTCCTCGGGATCTTGTCCGTCCGCCCGACGGGAGGCTGCCTGCTCCACCTGGAGGCGGAGCCGATACAGAACGTTCCACTCGTCGCCGCCGAGGCTCTCGGTGTCCATGCGCTCCTGGATCTCGTCCAGCCGTTCCCGCATCGCATCGACGTCGCCGTTCGCCGACTCGTGCGCCTCCATGAGCGCGTCCTCGATCTCCTGGGCGTCGTCGCTCCAGGTCAGGTACGCGTTGGAGAACGCCAGCTCCCGTTCGACGGCGGCACGAAGTCGGTACGTGTCCTCCTTCGGGCCGGTGATCGAGATGTTCGTGGCATACGTGTAGATCTGGACCTCGCCGGCCTCGAGCCGCATCGGCTCCCCGCGGACGATCGCCCCGAGCAGATGCTTCACGGCGTAGCCCACCGTGCGCATCGGCCATGCCTTCATGCCGGTCAGCTTCCCGACGGAGACGTCGGCGACGCCGATCGAGCGCAGCGCGTGGCGCACGGCCTCGACGAGGTCATCGTCATCGCTGCCTTCGCGCATGGCGAGCGGCACCTGGACGAACTTGCGCTTCTCCCGCCAGCGCTGGAAGAGCAGGATGGGCGTGAACAGGATCATCTCGACGACCGACAGGCCGAGCATGAGCGTGGCGTGGTAACAGTGGGGCAGGAGCCCGAGCCAGGTCCGCACGTCGCGCTCCGGATGGAACCCGCCGTAGACGGCCACGGCGGCCACGGCCGGTGGTAGGCCGACCACCGCGGCCATGAGGCCCAGCCAGTGGTACCAGACGACGTCAAAGTTCTCCTCGATCACGCCCGTCGCCTCGAGGATCGCGCCGCCCAGGATCGGGACGGCGAAGCCGACGATGACGGTGATCCAGGCGACGGCCATGAGGCTGACCACCGAGAGCAGCCGCCCCTGGCGGCCGGGCACCTCGCCGAAGTAGAGCGCGGTGGCCCAGCTCAGCGCGAACCGGGCGGAGCGGCTGATCGCCTGCCAGGCCAGGAGCAGGACGAATGGGAGGAACGGCACGGCCGGCGACCAAGCAATCGACGTGCCGTCAGTCGAGCCGCAGGGGACGGACGGTCATCATCTCGTCGACACGTCCCTCCCATTGCTCGCGCGGCGCGTCGCAGAACAGCTCGATCTCGTTCCCGTCCGGGTCGGCGGTGTAGAGGCTCCTGGTGACGCCGTGGTCGGCCGTGCCCTTCAGGAGGCCGCGCTCGGCGAGGATTCCATGCGCCTGCTTCACGGCGTCCCAGTCGGCGAGCTGGACCGCGACGTGGTAGAGACCGACGGCGCTCGGCACCGGTGACGGGGCCGAGTCCCCGACACGCAGCAGGGCGAGATCATGGTGATTCTCGCCGGTGGCGGTTAGGAAGATCATGACGTTGCTCATCTCGCTCGACACGCGGAAGCCGAGCAGGTCGCGGTAGAACGCGAGCGAGCGGTCCAGATCGCGGACCTTGAGGACCACGTGGCCGACGCCGATCGGCTGAAGCATGGAGCCGATGCTACCCCAGCGGGCGATGGCTCAGGTCAGGGCAGACCCAGCTTCGCGCGGCAGGCGGGCCATGGCCCGTATCCGCGGGCAGCGCGCAGGCGCTCCGCGACGATGATCTGCTCCTCGCGCGTCGCCTGGTGCGGATACTCGGCGAACTCGCCGCCGCCGTAGTCGTGCCACGTGCCGTAGTTGAACTGCAGCCCACCGTAGTAGCCGTTGCCGGTGTTGATCGACCAGTTGCCGCCCGACTCGCACTTCGCGAGGTCGTCCCACACGCTGTCACCGCTGTAGGTCACCGCTCGCGGCTGGGACGTCGCTCGGGCGACCGGGCGCGGCGTCGGTGCCGCCGTCACCGCAGGGGCGGGGGGTTGCGCGGCTGCACTGCCGGCGCGCAACCAGCCCGACAGCACGGATACGTCGATGACGAACAGCACCGCCGCGAGCCAAAACGCCAGCGCCGCCATCAGGCGTCGCGCATGAGCGGCCGCCGGTTGCGCCTGTGGGGACACACCTACCTCCTCGTGTGCCACCCTAGTGGCAGTCGCGTCGGCGCCGGAAGTACACTGCCGGCCACGAGCGACGGCGCTCCGCCACGGCGGGCGCCTTTTTTGTTGTCCGAGAGGAACCATGAGCCGCCTGTACGACCCCCGTTTCGAGCACGATGCGTGTGGCATCGGCTTC
>JAHWJN010000203.1 GCA_019348395.1 Chloroflexota bacterium | reverse complement strand
TCGCCGCCTTGCCGCCCAGCTCCAGGGTGACCTTCTTGTCAGTTCCGGCCAGCGCCCGGGCGATCATCTTTCCCACGGCGGTCGAGCCGGTGAAGGCGACCTTGCTCACGTCCGGATGGGTCACCAGCTCCATGCCGATTTCGCCCGGTCCGGTGATGATGTTGACCACGCCCGGCGGCAGATCGGCCTGGCGCACCACGTCGGCGAACAGGTAGGCGGTCAGCGGCGTGGTGGAGGCGGGCTTCAGCACCACGGTGTTCCCCGCGGCCAGCGCCGGCGCGATCTTCCAGGCCAGCATGAGCAGCGGGAAGTTCCACGGGATGACCTGGGCCGCCACGCCGAGCGACCGCGGATCGCGGTTCGGGTACGCGTACTCGAGCTTGTCGGCCCACCCGGCGTAGTAGAAGAAGTGCGCCGCGGCAAGCGGCACGTCCACGTCGCGCGACTCCTTGATCGGCTTGCCCGAGTTCATGCTCTCGACGACGGCGAACTCGCGACTGCGTTCCTGGAGGAGGCGCGCGATCCGGTACAGATACTTCGCGCGCTCGCGGCCCGGCAGCTTCGACCAGACGGACCGATGCGCCTCGCTGGCGGCGCTGACCGCCCGGTCGACATCCGCCCTCGAGGCGTGGGCCACCTTCGCCAGGGGCTCCTCGGTCGCCGGGTTGATCACGGTGAACGTCTTGCGTGGCTTGGAGCGCACGAACTCGTTGCCGATGAAGAGGCCGTACTCCGGCTCGATCCGAATGTGATCGGTCGCCTCGGGTGCCGGCGCGTACTCCCACGGATT
The DNA here is from genome assembly GCA_019348395.1 of Chloroflexota bacterium. GTDB lineage: Bacteria > Chloroflexota > Limnocylindria > QHBO01 > QHBO01 > JACDBZ01. Next base: position 1,707 of record JAHWJN010000203.1, on the reverse strand, counting down.
CTCGCCGGCCCCCAGCCCCCACGACGCGGGAGCCGGGCGAGTTTCGTTCTTCTTGGTCAGGGTCATCACCCTCGATTATCGCATCATGGCCGGGCAAGGCCGGGGACCGCGCCTCCGGGGAGCCGCCCGATCCGCTCCCTGGGACGCGTCAGTCGCCGAGGACGCCCTCGAGCTGGAGCAGGTAGCGCTTGCGGTCGAGACCGCCGGTGTAGCCGCCCAGGCCGCCGCCGGCGTGCAGCACGCGGTGACAGGGCACGACGATCGGGACGGGGTTCCGGCCGAGGGCGTTGCCGGCCGCGCGATAGGCCCGCGGGGAGCCTGCGTCCGCGGCGACCTCGCGGTAGGTCGACAACACGCCGAACGGGATCCGCGCGGTTGCCCGAAGGACCTCGCCGGCGAAGCCACGGACGAGGCTCCAGTCGATCGGCACCTCGAACCGGCGGCGGCGCCCATCGAAGTAGTCGTCGAGCTGCCGGCGCACGACGTCGGTCCGCTCTGGCGCCTCGAGGATGCGCGGCGAGACGCGCTGTGCGATTTCGGCGAGCTGCTCCTCGACCGCCTCGCCGGGGTACGAGAGGCGGACGAGCCCTCGCGGCGTGACCATGACGGTCAGGCTGCCCAGCGGAGAGTCGTGCAGAGCGTAGGCGACGTCGAGCAGCCCCTCGTCGGCGGCCCGACGGGACAGGGCGCGCCGGAAGGCGCCGAGGTCGATCGCTGGCGCGTCACCGCTCCGCAGGCGGCGCTCGAGCTCATCGCTCATCGGTGCCCACCTCCCGTCGCAGCCGTCGCAGGCCGGCGCTCACGTTCTGGCGCGCTGCCTCCTCGCTGATGCCCATCCGCTCCCCGATGTCCACGTACGCCAGATCGAGTGCGAACCGATGCACCACCGCCGCCCGCTGCTTCGCGGGCAGGGTGCGCACGGCATGCCACAGGCCGTCGTCCCGCTCCCCCGCCGGGGGCGCCGCCGGATCGAGGCCATCGAGCCCCTGCGTCGGCCGGCGATGTCGGCGGCGAATGGTATCGGTCGCCTTGCGATGCGCGATCGTATACAGCCACGCTCGCAGGTGGTCGGCGTGGCGGAGGCGCGGGTAGGCGCGCAGGGCGGACATGAACGTCTCCTGGAGGCAGTCCTCGGCGTCGGCCGGACCGACGAGCCCGACGAGGAACCGATGCAGCTCCCCGGCATGCCCGTCGATCAGCGATTCGAACGGCGGCAGGTGCACGCCTGTGTGAACGCCCGCGCGTGGCGGCACGTGAGATCAGCCCGCCGCCCGACGGACGAGCTCGTCAATGGCGGAAGGGTCGTCCGCCTCGACCGTGTAGCGCCCCGCTCCCCCGTCGTCGCTCCAGCCGATCGTGATCCCGGGGTTCTGATCGTGCGTGCCGTCCGGCGCGAAGAGGTGGGCCGACCCCCGCACCTCGTCACCGCGGGCGACGGCCCAGTCGTCCAGGATCACCCGGCGGGCACGACCCGAGTCGAGCGCCTCCGCCAGCGCTCCGACGTCCACCGACTCGCATTCGCCGGCCGCCTCCAGGATCACGTGCCGCAGGCTGATGCATCGGCTCTCGGCCCAGAACGCTCGGCGCAGCGCCCGGTCCAGCTCCTCCGAGGCGCGGAGCGACTGCCCCTTGGCGGCGGCAACCGCCTCCATCGGCGACAGCATGGTCACCGGCCAGGCATGCTCGGGCGCGTCCCACGCCTGCCAG
>JAHWJN010000202.1 GCA_019348395.1 Chloroflexota bacterium | reverse complement strand
GAAGAAGGTCCACAGGATGACGAGCGCCATGCCCGCCGCACCCAGCAGGTTGCCGACGCGGGCCGTCCTCGGGCTGGCCAGGAACTTCAGGGCCAGGATGAAGGTGACGCTGCCGATCAGCCAGACGAAGAAGGTGGCGATCTGCCACCCATTCAGGTCGGTCATCTAGCCGCGCTCCCGAGTCTGCTCACCGGGTCGCTTCTTGAACATCTCGAGCATGCGATCGGTCACGACGAAGCCGCCGACGACGTTGATCGTGCCCAGGATCACGGCGAGCAGGGCGAGCGCGATGCGCACCGGCCCATCCGAGGTGGCCGCGACCAGCATGGCGCCGACCACGATGACGCCGTGGACGGCGTTCGCGCCGCTCATGAGGGGGGTGTGCAGCATGGTCGGCACCTTCGACACGACCTCGTAGCCGATGAACGCGGCGAGGACCGTGATGAACAGCGCCGCCAGGAGGGCGAACGGACTGAGGGTGGTGGGATCCATCGTCTACGTGGGCTCCTTGTCGGCGGCGGGCGCCGTCGATGGGGCGTCGGTGGGTGGGGGGTCGGCAGGCGGCGTCGCCGGCTGCTCGACCTCGATGCCGAGTGCCTGCGCGGTGGCCTCGTGGATGACCTTGCCATCGTGGGTGATGGTGGCGCCGCGGGTGATCTCGTCGGAGAAGTCGAGCTCAATCTTGCCGTCGTCCATGAGGTGCTTCAGGAGCGTCTGCAGGTTCTTGGCGTACATCTGGGTCGCGCTGCCGGGCATGGTGGCCGGCAGGTTGGTGATGCCGATGATCCGGACATCGTGCTTCACGACCTCCTTGCCCGCCTCGGTCAGCTCGCAGTTGCCGCCCATCTCGGCCGCCATGTCCACGATGACGCTGCCGGGCTTCATGCTCTTCACCATCTCCTCGGTGACCAGCTTCGGCGCCGGACGGCCCGGAATCAGGGCGGTGGTGATGATGAAGTCGGCCTCCTTGACGCGCTCGGCGATGAGCTCCGCCTGGCGGCGCTTGTAGTCGTCGCTCATCTCGGTCGCGTAGCCGCCGGCGGTCTCCGCCTTGGCCTTCTCCTCGTCGGTCATCTCGACCTCGATGAAGGTGCCGCCAAGGCTCTGGACCTGCTCCTTGACGACCGGGCGCACATCGGTCGCCTCGACCACCGCGCCGAGGCGACGGGCGGTTCCGATGGCCATGAGCCCGGCGACGCCCGCGCCCATGACGATGCCGCGCGCGGGGCGGATGGTGCCGGCTGCCGTGGTCAGCAGCGGGAAGAACTTCGGCAGGCGCTCCGCGGCGATCAGGACCGCCTTGTAGCCGCCGACCGTAGCCTGGGAGCTGAGCGTGTCCATGCTCTGGGCGCGGGTGATGCGCGGGATGGCGTCCATGCTGATGGCGGTCACGCCGCGCTTCGCGAGCTTCTGGGCAAGCTCCGGCTTGGCCAGCGTGCCGAGCGTGCCGATGAGGACCGTGCCCTCGCGCAGCATCTCGACCTCCTCGTCGGACGGACGGCCCACGCGGAGGACGACGTCCGCCTGACTGTAGAGGGCGGCCGCGTCGGGGACGATGGTGGCGCCGGCCTCGCGGTACGCCTCGTCGAGGTTCGACGAGGCGTCTCCGGCGCCGGCCTGGACCAGGACCTCGACGCCGTCGCCGGCGAGCTGACCGGCGATCTGTGGCGTCAGGGCCACGCGCGTCTCGCCTTCGGCGGTCTCGCGCGGGACGGCAATCTTCATGAAGGTCGATCTCTCGAGGGGACTGGGCAATTCGCACGCGAACCGCCGCTGCTCGGTGGCGCGTGGCGGTTCGGGGTCATGAGTGTAGCAGAGCCCGGAGGCGCCGATCGTGCGACCATTCTGGGCATGCACTCCAGCATGCGAGCTCTTCCTGTCGCCGTGCTCGGCTTCGTCCTTGCCGCCTGTGGCCAGGACTCCCCCACGCCGGCGCCGACCACCCCCTCACCCACCGGGGCGGCGACGAGCGAGGCCACGGCCCGTGCGACGGCGTCGCCGTCCTCGACCGGCACCTCTGACGGTGACGCCGATACGCCCGAGGGCTGGCAGCGCATCAGCGTCGTCGAGCAGGGGTTCTCGATCGCCGTGCCGGCGGAATGGGAGGAGCTCTCGCCCGACGTGATCGACGACAGCGGCATCATGGAGCAGATGCTGGAGGCCAACCCGGACGCCGCCGTGGCACTCGAGCAGGCCCAGGTCGCCATCGAGCGGGGGCAGATCGCGCTGTTCGCCTTCGTCGTACTGATCCTCACGGGCATCTTCCTGACGATGTTCTACCGCCCCTCCATCGCTCCCGTGACGTACAACGGCGGGCTGGAGCTGTACCGCGGGACGACGCAGCCGGCTGCATTCGAGTCGATCCTGCGCCTGTCGCACGACATCCCGGGTGGGTTGCTGTTCCGCCGCATCCACCGCGTCGCTGCGCACCTGTTCGTCGCAGCCAGCGTCTTGCACATGCTGCGGATCCTGCTGACCGGTGCATTCCGCAAGCCGCGGGAGGTCAAC
>JAHWJN010000201.1 GCA_019348395.1 Chloroflexota bacterium | reverse complement strand
GCCGAGACGGCGAACCTGATGCGGACCCTGGCGGAGGGCGGTGCCGACGCGGTGCTCTGCTCGTCGAATCCGCTGTCGACACAGGACGACGTGGCCGCCTCGCTGGTCGCGCACCACGGCATCCCGGTCTACGCCATCAAGGGCGAGGACCGCGACTCGTACTACTCCCACATCGGCGCCGCGCTCGACCATCGCCCGCAGATCACCATGGACGACGGCGCCGATCTCGTGAACGAGCTCCACACCCGTCGCACCGAGCTGCTCGATGAGGTCGTCGGTGGGACCGAGGAGACGACGACCGGCGTCATCCGGCTGCGCGCCATGGCGAAGGCCGGGAAGCTGGCGTATCCCATCGTGGCCGTCAACGAGGCCCTGACCAAGCACCTGTTCGACAACCGCTTCGGTACCGGCCAGAGTGCCATCGACGGAATCCTGCGCGCCACCAACATCCTGTTCGCCGGCAAGACCGTCGTCGTCGGCGGCTACGGCTGGGTCGGACGGGGCATCGCGTCGCGCGCGCACGGCATGGGCGCCAACGTCGTGGTGTGCGAGGTCGACCCCATCCGGGGCATCGAGGCGGCGATGGACGGGTACCGGGTCATGAACGCCACCGACTCCGCCAGGATCGGCGACGTGTTCATCAGCGGCACCGGAAACCTGAACGTCTGGGGCCGGGACCACTTCCCGCTCATGCCGGACGGGGCGATCCTCGCGAATGCCGGCCACTTCAACGACGAGTTCGAGCTCGGTGCGCTGGAGGAGCAGTCCAGCTCGTCCCGTGAGGTCCGGCCCTTCACGCGCGAGTACCTCATGCCCGACGGACGGCGCATCTACGTGCTGGCCGACGGCCGGCTCGTCAACCTCGGTGCCGCCGAGGGCCACCCCGCGCTCGTCATGGACATGAGCTTCGCGAACCAGGCCCTCGGCCTCGAGTGGCTGCGCGCCAACCTCGACGGGCTGGCGCCTGACGTCTACGGCATCCCGGAGGACATCGATCGCGAGGTGGCCCGCATCAAGCTCGAGAGCATGGGGATCCACATCGAGCCGATGACGCCCGAGCAGAAGGCCTACAGCGAATCGTACGAGTCGGGCACCTGAAAATAAAGGTTCGCCGGATGGTGGACTTGCTCCTTTAGCGCTACGGTCGGGTCATGGGGATGGCCCGGGGGGAGAGCGACGGCGACCGGGGCAGCCCAGCTGCCCGGGGGGAGCCGGTCGCCGCGTTGGCCACCTCGGTGTCCGTCGCCTTTGCCGAGCACGCCGCGGAGCTTCGCGCCCACCTGGTGCGCTCCGTCCGTGATCCCGCCGCCGCGGACGACCTCGTGCAGGAGTCGTTCGTCCGGCTGCTCACCGAGACGCTGGCCGGACGACCGCCGCTCCATCCGCGAGGCTGGCTGTTCCGGGTCGCGACCAACCTGACCGTGAGCCGCGCGCGCCGGCACTCGGTCGCATCCCGCCACGCCGCCGACCTCCTGCGCGGCGACACGGTCGTGCCATCGCCGGAGGATGTGGTGCTGGAACGGGAGGGGGCGCGGTCCCTGGACGACCGGCTTGCCGACCTGCCGGCTCACGTCCGAACGGCGCTCGTGCTCGCCGCGCACGGGTATTCCGGCGCCGAGATCGCCCGTCGCATCGGCCGCAGCGAGCTGGCCACACGATCGCTTCTCTGCCGGCAGCGGCGCCGCCTGCGGACGACGACGATGCCGGCCGCCTGAGGGCGGATGTCACAGCGGGTGGCGGCGTGGGTATGATCGGCGTCATGGCGCGCGTCAGCAGCCCGGTGTTCGTGGGCCGCGCCGCGGAGCTGGACCGCCTGTGCCAGGCCCTCGAGGGCGCCAGGCAGGGACGGCCCGCGACGCGCCTTGTCGCGGGCGAGGCGGGGATCGGGAAGACCCGGCTCGTCAGCGAGTTCATGGCGGGCGCCCGTGAGTCGGGCGCGCACGTGCTCGTCGGCGACTCCCTGCAGCTCGGGGACACGGGGCTGCCCTACGCCCCGTTCGTCGGGGCCCTGCGACCGATTCTCCGGTCGCGATCGCCCGACGAGCTGGATCGGCTCGTCGGTCCGGGTCGGGCGGAGCTGGCGCACCTGGTGCCCGACCTGGGCCCGCCTGCGCCACGGTCGCTCGGGCGACCGGATGCCTCCGTCAGCGCGGTCGCCGCGCAGGCGCGGCTGTTCGAGATCGTCTTCGCCCTCCTCAGACGGCTTGCCGACGAGCGACCGCTGGTGCTCGTTTTGGAGGACCTCCAGTGGGCGGATTCCTCCACGCGCGACCTCCTGCGCTTCCTGGTGCGCAACGCCCGCGATGCGCGGTTCCTGTTCGTCGCCACCTACCGATCCGACGAGATGCATCGCCGTCATCCCCTGCTGCCGCTCGTCGCGGAGCTCGGTCGCCTGCCGAACGTCGACGGCATCGAGCTGCCTGGCTTCTCCGAGGCCGAGATCGCCGAGCAGCTGGCCGGCATCACCGGCGAGCAGCCGCCGCCCGAGCTGGTGAGCGCGGTGCTCGCCCGATCCGGCGGGAACCCCTTCTTCGCCGAGGAGCTGATTGCCGCGGGAGAGTTCGGGCTCGCCCTGCCCCGCAGCCTGCGCGACATGCTGGTCGACCGAGTCCGACAGCTGAGCGTGGCCGCCCA
>JAHWJN010000200.1 GCA_019348395.1 Chloroflexota bacterium | reverse complement strand
AGGCGAAGCCGGGGATCTCGAGGTCGCCGCCGTCGCGGACATGGACCTCGTGGACCTCGTCGACGGAGTGCTTCGCGGCATGCGCGGCGAAGACGTCGGTCAGGCCGGGGTCCATCCCCATTCCGACCAGGGCGAGCTTGCCGCGACCAACCCATGCGTCGTGCATCTCGAACTGCTCGTCTCCGAGCTTGAGCCCCGGCAGCTCGAAGGGTCGATCGGGGTGCGGCTTCGACAGGCTCATCGCCATGTCCATGTAGTGGCAGCCGGCCTCGAGGGCGCCGGTGAAGATCGGCATGACGAACTGCGGATCGACCGCGTTCATGACCAGGTCGACGCGGTGGGCGCGGGCGGCCTCGCTCACGTTGGCCGCGTCACGGGCGTCGAGCTTGATGGCCGGGAATCGCTCCGGGTCACCGATCGCACCGGCGAGCGTCCGGGCCCGCGATTCGTCGTAGTCGGCGAGAACCATGGCCTCGCACCAGTCAGCCGCGGCGGAAAGACGGGCGATCGCTTCGCCCACGGTGCCGACCCCGATCAGCAGAACTCGCATGCGTCACCTGACAAGCGTGTTTCGACACGGGCACGCGTCTGCGCAACAGGATCTCGAGTGCCGTTGGCGACCGTATCGCTGGCTACCGAATCGGTGGCCCGATGGGCCACAGCAACCGCGGATGGTGGCCGATACCGAATGCTAGCACCGACCCCGCACTGCCCGACGGCGGCTCAGTGCTGGGTCACCGTGGCCGCATCGGATCCGGAGAACAGCGCGTTCGCGTCGGTCCAGGCGGGAGCCGGCAGGTCGACCTGTGCGAGGACGAGGGCATCTCGGAGCCGCGACATGGCCAGGCGGATGCGGCTCTTCACCGTCCCGAGCGGCAGTCCGGTGACCTCGGCGATCTCCGAGTGGGAACGACCCTCGAAGTAGGCCATCGAGATGGCGTGCTGCTGCTCCGCGGGGAGGGACTGCACGGCGGCGCGGACAAGGGCCCGGTCGAGGCCGGTGGTGACCTGCTCCACGACGCTCGGTGCACCATCGCGCAGGGCGAGGAGCACGGACTCGTCGTCCGCATCGGACTCACGTCGGGCGCGGACGACGTCGATTGCGCGGTTCCGAACGATGCTCGTCAACCAGGTCTTCACGCTCCCCCGCCCCTCGACGAAGGTGCCGGCCTTGCGCCACACCGACAGGAAGGCGTCCTGGACGACGTCCTCGGCGCGCCCACGGTCATTGACGACCCGGAGGGCCAGGCTGAAGGCGAGACGGTGATAGCGGTCGTACAGCGCCGCGAGGCTCGCCTCGTCGTGTCGCGCGATCCCGACCAGCAACTCCGTGTCGCTGAGCGCTGTGTCTAATGTTTGTACAGGCATGGTGCGCACTGTACGCGCCGTGGTTCTTACTTGTCAAGCGTTTGTATATGAGTATCATTGGACACAGCATGTACACCATCAAGCAGGCGGCACTCCGGTCCGGTGTCAACGTTCCACTCCTGCGCGCGTGGGAGCGCCGCTATGGGATCGTCGCCCCCACCCGCACCGATACGGGCTACCGGCTGTACGACGAGGCCGCCATCGAGCGCCTCCGGACCATGCGCGCCCTCGTCGACGAGGGATGGTCGGCGCGCCAGGCGGCAGAGCGAGTCACCGCAGCCCAGCCGGAGGAGCTCGAGACGCTGGCGGGCGCCGTCGCGGCGGTGGAGCGCGGGAACGCGACGGACGCGATCTCCGCCTTCGTGGCCGGCGCCGCCCGCCTCGACGGAGCTGCGATCGAGCGGGCGCTGGACGACATGTTCGCTTCCGGCAGCTTCGAACGGATCGTCGAGGACCGGCTCTACCCCGCCCTCGAGGGCCTCGGCGAGGGGTGGGCCCGCGGCGAGGTCGACGTCGCGGGAGAGCACGCCGCCAGCTCCGCAGTCGTGCGGCGGTTGAGCATGATCTTCGATGCCGCGGCCGCTGCCGAGGCCGACGCGCCCCGCCCCGTCCTGGTCGGCCTTCCGCCCGGGGTTCGCCACGAGGTGGCAGCGCTCGCCTATGCCACGGCGCTGCGGCGTGCCGGCATCCCGGTGCTCTACCTGGGCGCCGACGTCCCGGTCGCCTCATGGGTCGCCGCCGCCGATCGAACGAACGCGCGTGCCGTCGCGCTCGGCGCGGTCATGACCGACGACGTCGCCGCCGCCGATGCCGTCGTCTCGGCCCTGCGCGAGGCACCTCGCGACCTGGTCGTCGCCGTCGGTGGCCGGCACGCCGAGCTCATCGGCAACGGCGACGTGCTCCGTCTGCCGGAGCGCCTGCGCGACGCCGTCGGCGCCCTCGCGGATGCGCTCGAGGCGACGAACTCGCTCCGCTAGCCTGCCACGGTGATCGCCGTCGTCGGGATCCTCATCGGCCTGTTCGTGGTCCCCGACCCGTGGACCATCCCGGTCATTGCCGGCGCCGTGGTTCTCGAGGCGGTCGAAACCTGGTTCTCGCTGCGGATCTCGCGCCGCCTGGGGCCGCCGCGGGTCGGTCCCGAGCGTCTCATCGGCCAGACCGGACGAGTCGTGGAGGCGTGCCACCCGCTGGGGCGGGTTCGTGTTCGAGGCGAGCTCTGGCAGGCGCGCTGTGCCGCCGGAGCAGACCACGACACCATGGTCCGCGTCGTCCGG
>JAHWJN010000001.1 GCA_019348395.1 Chloroflexota bacterium | reverse complement strand
GGCATCGGCGCCACGGGGCTCTACGCGGCCGTGGTCACCGCCGGCATCTTTCTGCTGATCAACCTGTTCGTCCCGATTCGGGTTCCATCGCACGCCGAAGAGCGGGGACTCGACCTGACCCAGCACGGCGAGGCCGCGTACGGCCGCCCATGAGCTCCATCATCCCCACGAACGGAGGTTCACCTGTGATCACCGCAGCCCTTGTCTCGTTCGCTGTCCTCGCCGTCGCCTGGGCGATCGCGCCGAGCGACGGGAACCGCTAGGAGCCGCTCGTCACCGCGTGGCCAGCGCGGTCGAACAGGGAGCCGGGCTGCCAGGGGACGTCGCGATGCCGGCGGTGCAGCGTGCCGAGCACCTGATGCTCGAGACCCCGCATGCGCTCCTCCTCGTCGATCTCGGCGTGGTCGTGCCCGAGCAGGTGGAGCGTCCCGTGGATCGCCAGCAGAACGAGCTCCTCGGCGATGCTCCAGTCGCCGTCGGCCGACTGTCGGAGCGCCTGGTCGAGGTCGATCACCACGTCGCCCAGGAGCATGGGGCCCGGCGGCGAGACACCATCGTCGTCGGCGAGGCGGGAGTGGCGACCGTCGATCGTCCACTCGTGAAGCGGAAAGGAGAGAACGTCGGTCGGACCGCGCTCGCCCATGTGGTCGAAGTTCAGCCGCTCCATCTCGACGTCGCCGCATAGAGTGAGCTCGACCTCCGCGTCGAGGCGGCCGAGGGCGGCCTGCACCGTCTGGCACACCGCGTCGTCGAGCAGGGCGAGGGCGACATCGGCGTCGACGGGCTCCACCGCCATCGCGATGCGGTCGTGCCCGACCCGGTCGTGGAAGGTCACCGTGCAGGCCATGCCGCGACCATCGTAGTCCCCGGCGGGGCGCCGGCTCAACATCGACGGCAGGTCAGGCCTGCTCCTGCTCCCGCCGACCTTCCATGGGCACCACGTTGTCGGGATACTTGATGCGCGAGTGGTACATCCCCAGCAGCTGGCCGACGAACGCGTCCTTGATCTGGGCGATGTTCTTCAGCGTCAGCTCGGCGTCGTCGAGCTGGCCATCCTCGAGGCGCGCGTCGACGATGCGATCGACCATGGCCCGAATGCTCTCCTCGTCCTTCTCGTCGAGCGAGCGCACCGACGCCTCCACCCCGTCGGCCAGCATGAGGATGGCGGCCTCCCGGCTCTGCGGCTTGGGACCCGGATAGCGGAAGGCGCGCTCGTCCACGACATCCTCCCTGCCCCCCACCTCCCGCAGCGCCTTGCCGTGGAAGAAGGTCATCACGCTGGTGCCGTGATGCTGCGGGATGAAGCCGATCACCTGCACCGGCAGGCCGTGCTCGTAGGCGAGGTCGATGCCGTCCCGGATGTGACCGGCGATGATCCGCGCGCTCGTCTCGGCGGTGAGGTCGTCGTGGATGTTGTGCGCGCCGCCCTGGTTCTCGATGAACGCGAGCGGGTTCTTCATCTTGCCGATGTCGTGGTAGTAGGCAGCCACCCGGGCGAGGAGCGGATCGGCGCCGATCGTCTCGGCGGCCCGTTCGGCGAGGTTGCCCACCATGACGCTGTGATGGTACGTGCCGGGCGTCTCGAGCAGGAGCCGCCGCAGCAGCCGGTTCGATGGGTTCGCCAGCTCGAGCAGCTGGAAGATCGTCATGATTCCGAACAGGTTGCCGAGCAGGGTGAAGCTGCCGAGCGCGAGGATCACCGATCCCCCGGCGTTCAGCAGTCCCATCGCGGCGAGCTGCAGGGCCCCGGCGAGGTCGCCATTGCCCAGCAGGGTGAACGCCGTCGTCACGGCGATGTTGGTGGCGGCGAGGGCCACGAAGACGCGGACGAACGCGTTCAGTCGTTCGGCGCGGGTGATGACGAGCAGGCACACGATGCCGCCGGCGAGGACGTAGGTCGTCACCTCCAGCGCGTCGCGGTTCATGACCCCGGCGAGCACCGCCAGGCCGCCGGCCATCGCGGCGCCGGCCGAGTTGCGCAGCAGGATGCCCATGAGCAGGACGGTCGCCGACGTGGGCACGGCGAAGGCCCACAGCGCCCGATCGGCGGCCACCCGAATGGCGATGGCGCTCACCACCAGCCCGAGGAAGAAGAGGAGGACCGACCGGTTGCGATGCCAGATCTCCGGCTCGAAGCGCCAGAGATACCCGACCAGGATCGCGGCCACGATCGTCGCCAGGAGCGCGTTGCCCGCAATCGTGTTCGCCTCGACGCGTGGTCGGGTCAGGCCGAGCTCGTCGAGCACCTCGAGCTGCTGCACGGTGATCGGCTCGCCCTCTGTCACGATCCGCTCGCCCTGGCGGACCTCAACCTGGACCGGGGCGACGGCCGCCTCGGCGCGAGCCCGTTCGAGGGCCGTCAGCTCCTCGCTGATCTGCTCGGTCGGTGCCACGAAGGACGAGGCCAGGCGGCCGGCGATGGCGCGCTCCTGTTCCTCGAGATCCGTGGTGACCAGCTCCTGCACCGATGCCCGCAGCGACGTGACCTGGTCCTCACGGATCCGGTCCGAGAGGGTGCTGGCCAGGACCTCCTCGGCCCCGGCGACGATCGCCTGCCAGCGGTCCGGCGGCAGGTCGAGGACCGCCTGGCGATCGGCCATCGACAGCTGCGGCGCATCGCGCATGAGTCGGCTGACCGCCTCCGACCGGTCGATCTGCTCGTCGGCGAGCAACGAGAGGATGCGGTCGACCCGGCGGCCGAGGGAGTTCAGGGCGGCCAGCTGGTCGCGCTGGTTGTCGGCCGGCGGCTTGATGTTCACCGTGAGCGGCTCCACGTCCTCGGCCGCGGCGCGCCGCGCCTCCTCGGTGAGGCTCGGAGAGTCGAACGTGGCGTCCCGCTGGGCGCGGACGTCCCGCTCTGCGATCTGCCCGGCCTCCAGGTTTTCCTGGCCGAGGGTGATGTTCGCCGAGAGGATGGCGAACAGGGAGGCGGCCGCGATGAACGCCACCACCACGGCGCGCGCCAGGGTGCCGCGACCCGGGCGTCGATCCAGCTCGGCCAGCGTCCGGGGGATGAACATCGGCTATCCCGCGGCGAGGAGGCGGCGAACCACGTCGCTCACCATCCGGCCGTCGGCGCGACCCCTGGTCTGCGGTGCCAGGTGGCCCATGACCCGACCCATGTCCCGGGGCGAGTCGGCACCGGTCTCCGCGATCGCGTCACGGGCCAGGGCCTCGATCTCGGCCTCACTGATCTGCTCGGGCAGGTACTCCCCGAGGATGCCCGCCTCGGCTTCCTCGGCGGCGGCCCGGTCCTCACGACCCGCATCGCGATACATCGCAATGCTCTCGCGCCGCTGCTTCACCTGCCTGGTCAGGACCTCGACGACCTCGTCGTCGGTGAGGTCGCGGCCACGGGCGATCTTCTGGTTGTGGACAGCCGCCATCGCCATGCGGAGCGTGGCCGTGCGCTGCTCGTCACGAGCGCGCATCGCGTCACGCATGGCTGACTCGATCCGGGTGGAAAGGGCCGTCTCGTCGACCTTGCGCATCATCGGTCATGCTCCTCCGCTGCGCCGGGTCCTGGTTGGGGTGAGGCTGGCGTCTGGCGACTACGCGCGCGAGGTTGCCTTTCGCTTCTTGGCTTCCTTGCGCTTTCGCTTCACGCTGGGCTTCTCGTAGTGCTCGCGGCGTCGCGCCTCGGCAAGAATCCCCGACTGCTGGATCTTCTTGTTGAAACGGCGCAGCGCGCTCTCGAACGTCTCGTTCTCGCCCACGCGGACTTCTGCCAAACGTCTCGCCTCCTTCCCGCTCTCGTGTTCGTGCCGTCTGCATGGCGGGACAACCCCGCTGCATGGCGGGAAAACCCCGCCGGGCACGCAAGCCGACGAAGGGTACCAGCGGGGCCGATGAGGGTCAATCTGCCGCAGCGCCGTTGGCGTCAGCCCGGCGGCCAGCGCATGGGTCGGCCACCGATGAGGTGAAGGTGCAGGTGGAAGACGCTCTGACCCGCCTCGGCACCGACGTTGGTGATCACCCGATAGCCGTTCTCCAGCCCCTCGGCCGCGGCGACGCGCCGGATCGCCCCGAACAGCGACGCGAGGAGCGGCCCGTCCTCATCGGCCAGCGAATGGGCGTCGGCGACGTGCTGGCGTGGGATGACCAGCACGTGGGTGGGTGCCTGCGGGTTCACGTCGCGGAAGGCGATGACGTCGTCGTCCTCGTGAACCCGGTCGGACGGGACCTCCCCCGCCACGATCTGACAGAACAGGCAGTCCGGATCTCGATCGCTCATGGTCTGCGCAGGCTAGGCGAAATCCCCCGTGCGCGACAAGATCAACGCGGCAGCCACCGGCGCAACGGTCTGAGAGCGCAGGATGCGGGACCCCAGCCCGGCGACGAGCGTTCCGGTCCGGCGCGCCCGGTCGACCTCGTCGTGCGTGAACCCACCCTCGGGTCCGACGAGGATGATCGTGGGTGGCTCCAGCTCGCCGAGGCGCGGGTCCGCACCGGCGCGTTCGAAGAGCATGACGGCGTCGGGCGCGAGCAGCGCCTCGAGTCCCAGCGGCGCGTGGATGGTCGGCACGAAACCCCGCTCGGCCTGCTCGGCCGACTCGCGGGCGATGCTGCGCAGCCGCGCGAGCTTCCGCTCGGACAGGTCGCGCGGGACACAGCGCTCGGTCACCGCCAGCCGCAGCTCGGCCACGCCGACCTCGGTGCTCCGTGCGACGACCTCCTCGAGCCCATCTCCCTTGAGGAGTGCCTGGACCACCGTGAGCCGATGCGCCGGCTCGCCCACCGAGGGTCGCCGGTCCTCCACGACGCACTCGTCGCCGGCGATCCTGCATACCGCCTCGCTCCCGTCGCCGGTCAGCAGGACGATCCGGTCGCCGTCGCGCAGCCGCAAGACCGTCCGCACCTGCCTGGCGATCGAGTTCGGCAGGGGGAAGCGCTCCCCGCGTGCATCGGCGGGGTCGACGAAGAACCGATGGAGCGTCATGCGACCGGCTCGAGCCGCATGCTGACCCACTCGCCGTCGTCGCGACGGGTGGCGACGCGCAGCCCGGTGGCGGTCAGCGCGGCGATGACCTCGTCGGCGCGCGGCTCGATGATGCCGCTGGCAAGCAGCGTCCCGCCGGGAGCGACATGGGCCGCAAGGCGAGGGGCCAGCTGGACGAGCACGGCCGCCACCAGGTTTGCGAGCACGACGGGGTACGGGCGCTCGGCCGCCTCGGGGAGCGTGCCGCGCGTCACGGTCAATCGTTCCGCGACCCCGTTGCGCTCCGCGTTGGTGCGCGTCGCCTCCACCGCCAGCGGGTCGGTGTCGAGGCCGACGGCCCGCCGCGCACCGAGCGTGAGCGCCGCCAGTGCCAGGATCCCCGATCCGCAGCCGACGTCCAGGACGTCGGCGGGCATCGGCTCCAGCTCCTGAAGCAGCGCCAGACAGCCCCGCGTGGTCGGGTGCAGTCCGGTGCCGAACGCCATACCCGGGTCGAGCCGGATACGGGCCTCGCCCTCCACCTCGGGCTCGTCGATCCACGATGGCACGATCACCAACCGCCCCACCCGCTGCGGGACGTAATGAACCTTCCAGGCGTCGGTCCACTGCGCGTCGTCGACGGGCCGAACCCGGAGCGCACCGACCGCTCGCAGGCCGAATGCCTGGAGGTGCCACAGCGCCCGCTCGGTCGACTCGATCTGTCCAGAGGCGACGGAGTCGTCGGCGACGTGGGCGGTGACGACGTACGGAGCCGTCACATCCTCGCGGGCGACGAGCTCGTCCTCGAGGTCACGGACGAGGGAGGTCGGATGCACGGCCGTTCCCTCGGCCACGCGCCCGAGGATCTCGGACACCGCCTCGACCGCCTCGATGTCGACGGTCACGCTGAGCTCCAGCCAGCGCATCGGCCCGGGGGTCAGCTGAACAGATCGCGCAGGCGATCGAAGACCGATGGTCCCTTCGGCAGCACCGCCGGCTGACCGATCTCGTTCAGTTCCTCGAGCAGCTCACGCTCGCGCTTCGAGAGCTTCTGCGGGACGACGACGTTGACGACGACGTGCAGATCACCGCGGCCCGCCCCGCGCAGCCGCGGCACGCCCTTTCCGCGGAGCCGGATCTCGTGGCCGCCCTGGACCCCGGCGGGGATCTCGACCTTCTCTGTCCCCTCCACCGTCGGCACGTCCAGCGTCGCGCCGAGCGCCGCCTGAGGGAAGGTGATCGGCAGCTCGTGATACAGCTCCGTTCCACGACGCACGAGGTGGGGGTGTGGGCGAACCGCGACCGCCACGAACAGGTCTCCCGGCGGCCCGCCGCGTGGTCCGGCCTCACCCTGGCCCTCGAGCGCGATGCGCTGACCGTCGTCGATCCCGGCCGGGATCTCCACCTGGACCGTCCGTTCCTGGCGCACCCGCCCATCGCCGCCACACTCCGTGCATGGCGTGGCCACGATACGGCCCTCGCCTCGGCACCGAGCGCAGGCCACGATGTTGACCATCTGGCCCAGGATCGTCTGGGCCACGCGTCGCTGCTCGCCGCTGCCATTGCAGTCGGGGCAGGTCTCCGGCTCGGTGCCGGGCTCGCCACCGGCGCCGTCGCAGCGCTCGCAGGTGGCCAGTGTGGGAAAGCGAATCTCCCGGGTGACCCCGAACACTGCCTCGGCGAAGTCGATCGTCAGGTCATAGCGCAGGTCGGCGCCGGGGACGACGCGCTGGCGGCGGCGCGCCCCGGCCGGCGCGCCCCCGAAGAACGCATCGAAGATGTCGCCGAACGGGCCGAAGCCGCCGCCGAAGCCTTCGAAGCCCCCTGCGGCGCCGTCCACGCCGGCATGGCCGAACATGTCGTACGCGCTGCGTCGCTGCCGATCCGAGAGGACGCGGTACGCCTCGTTGACCTCCTTGAATCGCTGCTCGGCCCCGTCGTCCGTGTCGACGTCGGGATGGTGACGCTGCGCGAGCCGGCGAAACGCCCGCTTGATCTCGGCGTCGTCCGCGTCGCGCGCGACCCCGAGCACGTCGTAGTAATCTCGCTTCACCGCCATGGCGCGGCGATGATACCAATTGGCACTCCTGAATGGCGAGTGCCAATCCCGGGTTTCCTGCGTCACGGCGCGCGTGCACCGACCGGGGGAGTTCATGACAGAAGGTGGCAGCTCGTCCGGCGACGATGCCAGCCGCATGACCATTCAGATCTCTGCCGACCACGCGCGCCGCTTCCTCGTCACGCGGCACCTTCTGGCACCCTCCCGCTCGCTCCCGGCCGAGCCCGAATCCGTCCTTGCCGTCGTGGAACGCCTGGGATCGCTGCAGTTCGACCCGCTGGAGGTGCCCGGCGCGCGGAACCACGACCTGGTCCTGCATGCCCGGATCGGTGGCTACCGGCGAGGCTGGTGTGAGGAGTGGCTGTACGGCCCGGACCGCCGCCTGATCGAGCTCTACAACAAGAGCCTGAACATCCTCCCGATGCACGAGCTGCCCCACCACCGCATCAGCTGGCAGCGCTTCGCCGCCGCATCCGAGGACGACGGGATCTTGGTCCAGCAGGCCGATGTCGCCGGGGCGGTCCTGCGCCGCCTGAAGGTCGATGGCCCCCTGTCCACCGCCGCCTTCAGCGAGCATGCGCACGCCGTGGACTGGTGGTGGGCGCCCACCCGCGCCTCCCGGGCGGTGATGGAGGCGCTGTTCGTGACCGGGCGCATCGGCATCGCGCGGCGGGAGGGAAATCGCCGCTTCTACGACCTCATCGAGCGGATCGTCCCGGCCGAGCTGCTCGAGCTGCGCGAGTCCGAGGAAGACGCGATGACGCATCGGCTCCTGAGCCGATATCGGGCGGTAGGACTGACCACCAACGTCGGGACCCAGACCGAGGTGATGTACAGCGCCGGGACGACCGCCGAGCGGGCGCGCCGAACCGCCCGCCTGGTCGACGAGGGCCGCCTCATCGCCGTCGATGTCGAGGGCCTGAAGCGCAGCACCCGATACGTCATCGCGGCAGAGGAGCCGATCCTCCGCGCGACGGCCGATGCGGGCTCTCTGCCCGAGCCATCGGTCAGCTTGCTGGCCCCGCTGGACCCGCTGATCTGGGATCGGCGCATGCTGCGCGAGCTCTTCGGATTCGACTATCTGTGGGAGGTCTACGTGCCGGAGGCGAAGCGAAAGTGGGGCTACTACGTCCTCCCGATCCTGTTCGGCGACCGCTTCGTCGGCCGTATCGAGCCACGGTTGGACCGCAAGACTCGAACGCTCGCCATCCTCGGCCTCTGGTTCGAGCCCGGCTTCTCGCCGCTGGAGGCAGACGAATTCATCGGGGCCCTCGGCGAGGCCGTTGAGGCCTACCGCATCTTCGTCGGCGCGAGCAAGGTCATCTGGCCGCGGACGCGGCCAGGTCGCGATCTCGCCGGAGCGCTACGGCGTATTCCCGCCGCCTGACCGATCCGCGGCTCGTGCCCGAAGCTGAAGCGCGAGCCATCAGCGAGCAGGCGACAGCGGCAGGAGCGACAGTCGTACGCCGGGCTCTAGCGCCGCGAGGCCCGAGTGGCGAGCCAAACGTGGCCGAACGGGTCGCGGAACTTCGCGGTCTGGATCGGCAGCTCGGGATCGGTCGGCTGGCGAATCGCATCGGCTCCGGCAGTGACTGCGCGCTCGAAGACTGCCGCCACGTCATCGGTCTCGAGCGAAAGGTAGACCGGCGTGCCGCCGACACGGTTCGGCCCGAAGATGTCCTCCAGGTGGGGATGTTCGTCTCCGAGGAACATCGAGCTCTCGCCGATCCGCAGCTCCGCGTGGGCCACCCGTCCGGCGGCACCGGTCGCGCGTGACACTTCGACCGCGCCGAGAACGTCGACGTACCAGTCGATGGCCTCGTGGCCGCCGTCCACCACCAGGTACGGCACGAGGCTGCGGATCATCCGGCGCCTCGCCGGCTGACGCCGAGCAGCATCGAGCACGCGAGCAGCGTGAGGGCGAGCAGGATCCGGTCCATCAGTCGGTGAAGTCCACGATGATCGGAGCGTGGTCCGACGGAATGCCCGGGTACGTCGACGGTTTGCGAGCGTCGCGGTCGCGCTCGGCCGCGGCGGCGCGAGCGGCGAGCGGCCGAGAGACGTAGACGTGGTCGATCCGCATCCCGAAATTCTTGTGGAAGTGCCCCGCGCGGTAGTCCCACCAGGTGAAGTAGCCCGGCTCGGGATGGAAGCGGCGCACGACGTCGACCATCCCCCACTCGCGCAGCTTCGCGACCGCCGCCCGCTCGCGCGGCGAGACGTGGGTCGCGCCGTGCACCGCGGCCGCATCCCACACGTCGATGTCCTCGGGCGCGACGTTGTAGTCGCCGCAGATCGCCAGCTCGGTGTCCGGGTCGTTGTCGTCGAGCCAGGTCGCGAGGCGCGCGAGCCACTCGAGCTTCTCGAGGTAGAACTCCGAGTCGACCATCCGACCGTTCGGCACGTAGATGCTCGCCACGCGCATCGGTCCGCAGGTGGCCGCCAGGAACCGCCCACCGTCGTCCACCCAGCCGTCGGGCGTCGGGATGCCGGCCGTCACGTTCGAGATGCCGATGCGCGAGGCGATTGCCACGCCGTTCCATCGGCCCGGCCCATGGTGGACGAGCTCGTAGCCGAGCGCCGAGAAGTCCATGAGGGGCGCCTGCGCGTCCGAGAGCTTCGTCTCCTGGATGCAGAGGACATCGGGCTGGTGGCGCTCGGTCCAGGCCAGGACACGCTCGAGGCGCGCCTTGAGGGAGTTGACGTTCCAGGTGGCGAGACGCATCGGTCGATGGAGTCTAGCCGCGTGACCGCGTCCGTATACTCCCGTCCGGGTCCCATCGGACGGGGCCGAGCACCGGCGGAGGACACGCCCTCATGTTCAGCGGCTTTCGCGAATTCATCATGCGTGGCAATGTCGTCGACCTGGCAGTCGCCGTCGTCATCGCCGGCGCATTCGGCGCCGTCATCGCGTCGTTCGTCGCCGACGTCCTGACCCCGCTCCTGGGCCTGATCGGCGTTCCGGACTTCTCGACGGCCACCGTGCAGGTCGGCCAGGCCGAGGTGCGCTACGGCCTGTTCCTGA
This sequence comes from Chloroflexota bacterium, assembly GCA_019348395.1. GTDB lineage: Bacteria > Chloroflexota > Limnocylindria > QHBO01 > QHBO01 > JACDBZ01. The sequence continues at coordinate 12,494 of JAHWJN010000001.1, read as the reverse complement.
ACGCCCTCATCGCATTCCTGCTCGTGGCTGCAGCGATCTACTTCTTCGTGGTCAAGCCGATGAACGCGCTCGAGGAGCGTCGCCAGCGCGGCGCTGACGAAACCCCGACCACGAAGACCTGCACCGAGTGCGCGTCCGAGATTCCCTTCGCCGCCCTCCGCTGCCCGATGTGCACTCAGCCGCAGACCGACGGCGTGGCCACCTGACCGCCTCAGCTCCCGTCGGCCGCGGTTCGGAGTCACCGCCATTCAGGCTGGCGGCCCGGCGGAGCAGCGCGGCGGCGGGGACTGATCCTCGTTCGGATGACACTGGCTGGTGGCGCCCTGACGAAGTTCGCGGCGTCCGGGGGTTGCCGGGCAAGCGGCGCTGGCGTCGGAGGGAGGACCGGCCGCGACCGCCCGAACCGACGTCGTACCGCCAGCCAGACTGGCCCCGAGCTCGCCGCCGGCCAGGCTGAGCACCCGAAAGCCGGGCTCCGAACGGAACCCGGCTCGTCGAGAGGTGTGTGGGGAAGGAGTCAGACCTCCTTGTACTCACCCTCGATGGTCTCGCCCTCGTCTTCCGAAGCAGCCTCACCGGTCCCGGCGTCCCCACCCGTGGCGCCGCCATCGGTGCCGTTGCCGTCCTCGGGTGAGCCGGAGGCCTCGTAGGCCTTCGTCCCCACGCGCTGGAGCACCTCGGCGAGCTGACCCTTGGTCGAATCCACGGCGCCGGTGTCGTCGCCCTTGAGCGCCTCTCGAACCGCCTCGATCCGCGCATTGACCTCTGCCTTCTCCTCGTCCGACAGCTTGTCGTCGAGGTCCTTGAGGAGTCGCTCGCCCTGGTAGACGAGGGCATCGGCCTCGTTGCGGGACTCGGTCGCCGACCGGCGGGCCCGATCCTCCTCGGCGTGCTCGGCCGCCTCGCGGACCATCCGGTCCACGTCGTCCTTGGCGAGCATGCTCGACGCGGTGATCGTGACCTTCTGCTCCTTGTTCGTGGCCTTGTCCTTGGCCGTCACGTTGAGGATGCCGTTGGCATCGATGTCGAAGGTGACCTCGATCTGCGGCACGCCGCGCGGCGCGGGCGGGATGCCGTCGAGCCGGAACGTCGCCAGCTTCTTGTTGTCGGCGGCCATCTCCCGCTCACCCTGGAGCACGACGATGTCGACCGAGGGCTGGTTGTCCGATGCCGTGGAGAAGATCTGGGTGTGCGACGTCGGGATGGTCGTGTTGCGGTTGATCATCTTCGTCGCCACGCCGCCCATCGTCTCGATGCCGAGGCTCAGCGGCGTGACGTCGAGCAGGAGCACGTCCTTGACCTCGCCGCCCAGCACGCCGGCCTGGATCGCGGCGCCGACCGCCACGACCTCGTCGGGATTGACGCCCTTGTGCGGCTCCTTGCCGTCGAACATCTTCTTCACGGCCTCGACGACCGACGGCATGCGGGTCATCCCGCCCACCAGGATCACCTCGTCGATGTCGCTCGGCTTCATGTTCGCGTCGGCAAGCGCCTTCTTGACCGGCCCCGCGGTCTGATTGATCAGATCCGCGACCAGGTCCTCGAGCTTCGCCCGGGTGAGCGTGATGACGAGGTGCTTCGGCCCGGAGGCATCGGCGCTGATGAATGGCAGGTTGATCTCGGTCGAGGTGGTGCTCGACAGCTCGATCTTCGCCTTCTCGGCCGCCTCCTTGAGGCGCTGGAGCGCAATCCGGTCCTTCGTCAGATCGATGCCCTCGGACTTCTTGAACTCGTCGGAGAGCCAGTCGATGATCCGCTGGTCGAAGTCGTCACCACCCAGATGGGTGTCGCCGTTGGTGGAGCGGACCTCGAAGACACCCTCGCTGAGCTCGAGGATCGAGATGTCGAAGGTGCCGCCGCCCAGGTCGTAGACGGCGATCTTCTCGTCCTTCTCCTTGTCGAGGCCGTAGGCCAGCGCCGATGCCGTCGGCTCGTTCACGATCCGCTTCACGTCGAGCCCGGCGATCCGGCCGGCGTCCTTGGTGGCCTGTCGCTGGGTATCGTCGAAGTAGGCCGGCACGGTGATGACCGCTTCGGTGACCTTCTCGCCCAGGTAGGCCTCGGCGTCGCCCTTCAGCTTCTGGAGGATCATCGCGCTGATCTCCGGCGGGCTGAAGGTCTTCTCGTTGGCCAGCTTGACCACGACGCCGTCCGACTTCGGGTCCTTCATGACCTCGTACGGCACCAGGCCGGTGCTGCGCTGGACCTCGGGGTCCTCGAAGCGACGCCCCATGAAGCGCTTGATGCTGAAGATGGTGTTCTCGGGGTTGGTGATCGCCTGCCGCTTCGCGACCTGGCCGACCAGTCGCTCGCCGCTCTTCGCGAACGCCACGACCGACGGCGTGATGCGACCGCCCTCAGCGTTGGTGATGACCTGGGGCTCCCCGCCTTCCATGACGGCCACGACCGAGTTCGTCGTGCCCAGGTCGATGCCGATGATCTTGCCCATGGTCGTCTACTGCTCCTTCGGATTGTTCGCCACTCGGACGAGGCTCGGCCGGATCACCCGGTCGTGCAGCTTGTAGCCGCGCTGCGCCTCGCCGATCACGTGGTTGTCGGGATACTCGGTGGTCTGCTCGTGCGCCACCGCCTCGTGGAGATTGGGGTCGAACGGCCGGCCGATCGCCTCGATCGGGGTCACGCCCTCCGACTCGAGGACGCCGCGGAGCTTGCGCTCCACCAGGCGCACGCCCTCGATCCACGGGTCGCGGGCATCGTCAGGCACGCTCTCGAGCGCACGGTCGAAGTCGTCGAGCACCGCAAGCAGCTTGCCGATCACCATCGCGGTGCTGAACCGCGTGGCCGCTGCGCGCTCCTCGTCGGTGCGCCGCTTGAAGTTCGCGAAGTCCGCGGCGGAGCGCTGCCAGTTGTACAGGTGCTCCTCGCCCTTCGCGCGTGTCTCGGCCAGCTCCCGCTCGAGCATCTCGATGCGCTCGGCGAGCTCGATCCGCGACGGGGTCTTCACCGCCTCGGCTCGCTCCTCGGCCCGCGTCTTGGTCTGCGGCTTGGCGCCGCCGTTGGTGGGTTCGTCGCTCATTGTGTCTCGCCGTAGTGGCTGCTGATCAGCTCGTTCATGAGGGTGGACAGGTACCGCACCGTCGGGATGGCGCGGGGGTACGGCATCCGCGTGGGCCCCAGCACACCCAGCATGCCGAGTGCCTCACCAGGGCTGCCGTACGGAGCGAAGACGAGGCTCACCTCGTGCATCGCATCGTTGGAGTTCTCGCGGCCGATGATTACGTGCACGCCGCCGTGACGGGTGAGCACCGGCAGGAGCTGCTGGAGGAAATCCGAGCGCTGGATCACCTCGAGGATCGGGCGCAGCTTCGACCCCTCGGCAAACTCGGGCTGCTCGAGGACGTGGATGATGCCGTCGGTGAAGACGTCCTCGACCACGACCGAGTCGGACTCGTCCAGCATGGAGGCCACCGTGCCGGCGATCTCGGCGGCGACCCCACTCAGCCGCTGGCGGCGGCGCCGGACCTGAGGGCCGGATAGGCCGCTCAGCTCCGCATTCAGCGTCATGGCCGCATTGTCCAGGGACGACTGGTCGAGGGAGGTGTCCGGCAGGCGGCGCTCGATCGCCGTGCGGTCGAGCCGGCGCTGCTCCACGTTGCCGTCGGCCAGCACGAGCACGAGCAGGCGAGTGCCGTCGCCGAGCGCGACGAGCTGGACGTGTCCGAACCGTGCACGCCGGGACCGCGCCGGCGTCACGACCGAGGCCGAACCGGTGCTGCCGGCCAGGATTGACGCCGCCAGCCGCAGCCACTCGTTGCTGGTCAGCTGTACCTGTGCGAACTGGTGGCGGATCATGAGCTGGTCGGTCCGATCCAGCTCGGCCTCGCGCATCAACGACTCGACGTAGAGCCGGTATCCCAGGTCGGAGGGGACGCGGCCGGCACTCGTGTGGGGGTGCGTGAGCAGGCCCATCGCCTCCAGCTCGGCCATCGCGCCGCGCACCGTCGCCGGCGAGACGCCGAGGCCGTACCGGCTCACGAGCGCCTTCGACCCGACCGGCACCGCGGTGGTGACGTAGTCCTCGACCACCGCGCGCAGGACGGAACGCTGCCGGTCCGTCAGCTCGTAGGCCGGCGGGCTCGTCAGGGACCTGTCGGGACGCTGGTGTCGGTGAGGGATCATGGGGTCGTCCGTGATTCTTGCTCCTCGGCGGTCTGGCACTCTCGCCATGAGAGTGCCAGCGGGGTGACAGCATGGTACCGCCGGGCCGTCGGCGGTGTCAACGCGAGGGGCAAGGGTAGGATTGAAGCCATGCGCGCGCTCGGCTGGCTCATCAACGTGGCATTGCGGGCGTGGATCGTCGCGGTGATCGTCGAGGCGCTCCGACGCCCCGAGGACCCGCGCTACCGCGGTAAGGCGATCGGCACCCGCGGCTCGGTCATGATCCCCGCCTCGCTGCTGTTTCCATTGGCGCAGCTGCTCCCCGGGAGGCGCCGACGGCCGTACCCGCTGGGGACCGACAGCCTGTACCTCTCGATCTTCGCACTCGACCTGGCGGGCAACCACTTCAACCTGTACGACCGCTACCTCTACTTCGACGCCATCCCGCACGCTCACGGCACCGGGGCATTCACGGTCGCCGCGGCGGAGCTGCTGGATCTGCAACCGCTCTCGGCGGTCGGCGTGGCGCAGGTCGTCCACATCCTGCTCGAAGCGCAGGAGTACTACTCGGACGTGCTCTTCGACCTGCGCAACGTGCGCGGCACGTGGGACACGGTGAACGACCTGCTCGCCGGCACCGCCGGCTCGATCGCCTACGCCGCCGTGCTCGCCCGGCGCCGCTAGGGCGCGAACGGCTCCAGCGCGTCGTTCGCCAGCAGGCGTCCGGTCGCGCTCAGCCGGATGCTGTCCGCGTCGACCGTCAGCAACCCCCGCTCCAGTCCCACCGCCACCGCGTCGGCGAAGCGGTCACCCGGATCGGAGGCGAACTCCGCCGCGAACTCGGCCCGTCGCAACCCGTCGACCCGGCGCAGCCCCAGTGCGACGGCCTCGAAGGCACGTGTCGGCTCGTCGAGCTCCTCGCAGCCCTCCATCGGACGCTCGCCCGCTTCCGCCCGCGCGAGGTAGCCATCGAGGTCGCGAACGTTCCAGGAGCGTACCGCGCGACCGTCGTACGAGTGCGCCCCCGCCCCGATGCCGGTGTAGGCCCGCCGCGCCCAGTACGCACCGTTGTGCCGCGACTCGCGACCGGGTCGGGCCCAGGAGGAGAGCTCGTAGTGACGGTAGCCGGCCACGTCGAGCACTTCCTCGGCGCACCGGTACTGGTCGGCGGCGATGTCGTCGTCCTGCTCGTCGGCGACGCGCCGTCGCCAGCGCAGGGCACCGCGCCGCGGTGGAGCTGCCCATTCGTCCGGAGCCAGGGCCAGCTGGAGGGCGTACAGGCTGACGTGGTCCGGTGCGAGGGCCACCGCCTCACGGAGGATGCGATTCCAGCGTTCCATCCCCTGCCCGGGGATCCCGTAGATCAGGTCGATGCTGACATTCTCGAAGCCCGCCGCCCGAACGTCCGCGTAGGCTTCGCGCGCCTCGGCCGACGTATGGCCCCGAGCGATGGTGCGCAGATCGTCGTCGTCCAGGGACTGCACGCCCAGGCTGACGCGGTTGACGCCCGCGGTTCGCAGCCCGGCCCAGTCCGGGCGCTCGCGGGCGCTCGGGTTGGCCTCGAGCGTGACCTCCTCCGGTGCCGATGGGGACCACCGGTCCAGGCTGGCCCGCATCACCCGGTCCGTCTGCTCAGCCGTGAGCAGCGAGGGCGTGCCGCCGCCGAAGTAGACGGTCCGCAGCGTCCCCGACGCGGGTCGAACCGCGATCTCGCTCCTCACCGCTTCGACGTAGCGATCGATGTCCGCGCCGCGCCCGCCCACCGTCACGAAGTCGCAGTAGGCACACACGAGCCGGCAGAACGGCACGTGGACGTAGAGATGGTGCGGCGCGGCGTTCATCGGCCCGAGTCTAGGCATTCCCCGCGGTCGCGCTGCCGGACCCGCAGCGGCGGATCGGTCCTAGATCGGTCGCTGGCGCAGCCGTCCGCCGGCGAAGGCGAAGAGGGCCATGGTCACCGCGAAGTGGCCGACGACGGCCGGGATGATGGAGCCGGTCTCGTAGGTGACCACGCCGGCCGCCCAGCCGAGCAGCACCGAGCCGAGAAGGAAGTACCAGTCGCGGTCGCGCCACAGGCGGCGGTGGGCGAGGCCGTAGACGATGGCCTGCACGCCGATCGCCCACCCCACGGGAACCCCGGCGAAGAGCAGCATGCCGAGGACGATCGAGCGGAACTGGAGCTCCTCGCTCACCGCGTTGGCGGCGGCGCCGAGCACGCGCGACGGAAGCAGCTCGAGCGGCAGGGGCAGGATGCTGCCGAAGCGGAGGAACGCGAGCGCCACGCCGTTCAGCAGCGCGACCGCCACGAACAGCATCATGATCGGGAGCATCTCGTCGGTCTGGCCGCCGGTCAGAAACAGCTGCTCCCGGCCCGACGGAAGGATGACCGTGATCCCGATCGCGAAGCCGATGACGAGGACGTAGTAGCTGACCGGCCCCATCCACGGGGTGCGATAGCGGAAGTAGTCCGACCGCGTGATCCGCTCGGCGTCGAAGCGGAGCAGGACCATGAAGATCGTCAACCCGACAGCGATGGCCAGGCGCAGGGAGTCGAAGAAGCTCAGCTCCACCTACGCGCTCTCGTTCATGCGCAGCACCGCCAGGAAGGCCTCCTGCGGTATCTCGACCGAGCCCACCCGCTTCATGCGCTGCTTCCCTTCCTTCTGCTTCTCCAGGAGCTTGCGCTTGCGCGTCACATCGCCCCCGTAGCACTTGGCGAGCACGTTCTTGCGCATGGCGCGGATCGTCTCGCGGCTGATGATATGCGAGCCGACAGCCGCCTGGACCGGTACTTCGAACATCTGGCGCGGGATCAGCTCCTTGAGCTTGTCCACGAGCAGCTTGCCCTGCCGGTAGGCGTTGGACCGATGCACGATCAGGCTGAGCGCGTCCACGGGCTCGCCGTTCACGAGCACGTCGAGCTTGACGAGGTCTCCCGGCCGGTAGCCGATGTAGGTGTAGTCGAGACTGGCGTAGCCGCTGGATCGGCTCTTGAGCTGGTCGTAGAAGTCGATGATCAGCTCGCCGAGCGGCATCTCGAAGTGGAGGTTGACGCGGGTGGGGTCGAGGTACTCCATGTTCTGGAACTCGCCGCGTCGCCCGGTGGCGAGCTCCATGAGCGGCCCGATGTAGTCGGTCGGGGTGATGACCTGCGCCGCCACCCACGGCTCGCTGATCTGCTCGATCTCGCCGACATTCGGCATCTGGGCCGGGTTGTCGATGACGAGCTCGTCGGCCCGATGCGTGAGCTTGACGCGGTACTCGACGCTGGGTGCCGACGCGATGAGATCGAGGTCGAACTCGCGCTCGAGGCGCTCCTGGACGATCTCCATGTGCAGCAGGCCGAGGAACCCGCAGCGGAACCCGAAGCCCAAAGCCGCGCTCGATTCCGGCTCGTACACGAATCCCGCGTCGTTGAGGTGCAGCCGGTCGAGGGCGTCGCGCAGCTCGGGATAGTCGTCGCCGCGCAGCGGATAGATGCCGGCGAAGACGAGTGGCAACGGCTCCTGGTAGCCGGGCAGCGGGTCCGTGGCGGATCGGGCAGCCGAGGTGAGGGTGTCCCCGACCTGCGCGTCGCGGATGCTCTTCAACCCGGTCGCGACGTACCCGACCTCTCCGGCCACGAGCCGGCGCGTGGGGACCGGTTGCGGCCGGAAGTAGCCGAGCTCGAGGATCTCGGACTCGGCATCGGTCGCCATGAACCGGATGCGGTCGTGGTCGTGGAGCGTCCCGGCGGCGAGACGGACATAGGCGACGACGCCCTTGTACTGGTCGTAGTGACTGTCGAAGACGAGCGCCCGGAGCGGCGCGGACGCGTCGGCCGACGGCGGCGGGACCCGTTCGACGATCGCCTCGAGGATCTGCGGCACGCCGATGCCGTCCTTGGCGCTGGCGAGGAGGACCTCCTCGCGAGGGATGGCGAGGGTTTCCTCGAGCTCCGCCAGGACCATCTCCGGATCGGCCGACGGCAGGTCGATCTTGTTGATGACCGGGATGATGACCAGGTTCTGCGCCATGGCGAGGTGGACGTTCGCGAGGGTCTGCGCCTCGATTCCCTGGCTGGCGTCGACCACGAGGATCGCCCCCTCGCAGGCCTGGAGCGATCGGCTCACCTCGTAGGTGAAGTCCACATGACCCGGCGTGTCGATGAGATTGAGGGCGTAGGTGTGCCCGTCGGCGGCATCGTAGTGGAGCCGGACCGCCCGGGCCTTGATGGTGATTCCCTTCTCGCGCTCGAGCTCCATGGAGTCGAGGACCTGCGACTGCATGAGCCGCTTGTCGATGGTGTCCGTCGCCTCCAGCAGCCGGTCGGCGAGTGTCGACTTTCCGTGGTCGATGTGCGCGACGATGCTGAAGTTGCGGATGCGCTCCGGGGGGATCACGGGGGCGAAGTCTAGCGGAGACGTCGCCGCAGGGCGGTCAGCCCCCCTCGTCACCCGGCGGATCGTCGGGCGGATCGTCGGGGGGATCCCCGACCGCGGCATCGCCGGCAGGGTCGCCGGCTTCCTCGGCGGGTGGCTCCGGCGCGGCAGCCGTCGGACCGACCAGGGTGATGCCGTTCACGGTCCGATAGTCACTGAACCACGTGTTCTGGTGCAGCACCCCGCCGTCGGGGCCGTACACGGTGCGGTTCACCGTCGCTTGGAACCCGTCGTGCGGATATTCGACCCGGCGCGCGCTGCCGGGGGCCAGGCTCGGATCGACCTGCGTGGTCTCGATCGCCGAGCGACGGTTCGTGACCACCGGGTCGCTCAAGGCCACGGTGCGCCCGTTCGGCACACTCCAGATCTGGAAGGTGACCTTGCCAGGCGTGCCGTAGCCACGGATCACGATCGGGTGGGCGGTGTCGTTGCGGAACGTCATGTCCACCACCGAGCTGTCGACGATGGCGACCGTCGCGTCGAGCCCGGTCGGATAGCGGTCGATGTAGTAGTAGTGCGCGGTACGCGCGCCGATCTCGAGGCCGAAGCGCATGGCGGCATTGAACAGCGTGGTCGAGGTCGAGCAGATACCGCCGGCAAGCGCACCCTGCGCGACGCTGCGACCGTTGATGATGGCGCCGCCGTACTGGTAGCCCCGCTCCACGGTCACCGGGCCGATGCCACCCCAGAAGCTGAACCACTCGCCCGGTGCGAGGTTGTAGCCGTCAAGATCGTGGGCGGGAATGCTGATGTTGGCCCCGTAGCCGTTGCCGTCGCCGGGCACGTAGGTCGTCGTCCAGGACGAGACCATCTGCATCTGCGGCAGCGCCGCCTCTGCCTCTGCGGTGGTGAGGTTCGGCTCGGTCTCGTCGACGGCCAGCGCCAGCGATGACACGGGAGTGCCCTGGCCACGCCCGGCGAGCGCGCCGAGCAGTCCGTCGGTCGAGGCCTCGGTGTCGAGCGCGCGACCGGTCTGGCCGGGGACGACGCCCCCGAGCCCCGAGCCCGCCACCGTGATCCTGGCGTCCACCGCGTCCCGGTTGACCGCGCCGACCATGCCTGCGACCGTGGCGGCCACGGCGTCCTGGTCGATGCGCATGGCGTACGGCGCGTCGCCCACCGTGCCGAAGCTCACCCAGCCCGCAATCGTGTCCGCGGACAGCTGGATCGGCTCGTCGCCATCGACCGCCCCCGGAACGGTGATGTCGAGGTCGGCGACCACGGCACGGGCCGCCTCGGCCGCCGTGGTGGCGAGCTCCGTCCCGACAACGGGGGGGACGGCCACGGCGGCCAGCTCGATGCGCACGTCGGCCGGGTCGGTGGTCGCCGCGGCGGCCGCGAGCGCGGTGCGCACCTGCTCGGCCTGGAGCCGACGTCCCTCGGCGCCCTCGCGGACCTCGAAGGCGGTGCCGGACCGGACGACGGCTGCCTCGGTCGGATGCTCCCCGATGTGGCGCACGAGCTGGGCGGTCACCGCCTCGAGCGCCGGCTCGTCGAAGGCGTGAACAACGACGGGCAGGGACGTCGGGTTGGCCAGCAGGCGGAGGCGCGCGATCCCATCGGTCAGGGGGTTGCCGCTGCGTCCGACGGCGAACGCGGCGTCCAGCATGGCGTCGGCGTCATGACGGCGCCCCAGGTCGGCGAACGGGACGACGAACTCGTCGCCGTCGACCACCACGGTCGCCGCGCCGGCGGACAATGAGGAAAGCCGCTCGGCAAGCCGTTGTGCCGCCGCGTCGCGATCCAGGCCGGCCAGCGAGACGCCGCCCGCGCTGACGTTCGGCATGACCGCGGTCCCGACGCCCATTCCGATGGCCAGCGACGATCCGACGAGCAGCACCAGGGCCGCGAGCATCGTGGCGGCAAAGCCGATGGCGGCGGACCGGGCGGAGGGCGGTTGAGGAGCCACGGGCCGCGGGAGGCGGCGTGGCAGGGTGATGCTGGTCATGACGTGCTCAAGGAAGGACGCGCGGGCGCGGACGAGCGTTGCAGGTGGCCGCCGTGACCCGGGCGGCGCGCGTTCCCCTCTGTTGAATCTCCCAAGCTGATCGACCGCAGGTCGCCGCGCGGGCATCGTCGCGTGACGCGGACACGGCGGATTGTCGTGGTTCTCGGGCCATCTGTCGAGTGGGACACCCGGTGCTATACTCTGTGCTCCGCCGGCGCTCCCGACATGAACGCCTGTCTGTGTTGCCGATCACACTCAACAGAGGTTCCACGTGGCCAGAACCCCCCGGACCTGGAAGGGCGCGCGCACCCCGTCCGCCCTCAAGCGGGTCCGCCAGTCGCTCCGCCGCCGTGCCGTCAACCGGCGCACGCGCAGTGAAACGAAGACGCTCGTCCAGCGAGCCTCCGAGATCGCGCTGGGTCGCGACGACGGGAACGGCCCGGAGGCCGTGACCGCGGCGATCAGCGCCCTCGACAAGGCCGCGGAGAAGGGCATCATCCATCCGAACAACGCGGCGCGTCGCAAGAGCCGGCTCATGGCAAAGGTCAACGCCGCGCACCTGCTCGACGACGCGGAGTCGACCTCGCCCGCTGCGCCGAAGAAGCGCACCACCGCGAGCAAGACCGCGCAGCGCAAGAAGGTGCAGGCCGCCAAGGCCTCGAAGGCCGCCGCCGCCAAGGCGACCGACCGACCACGCACCGCCGCCGGCAAGGCGAAGGTCGCGGTCACCCGTGCCAGTCGCGACGCGGCCGCCGCGCGCCGCCGCGCCAAGACCGAGGAGACCGACGAAGGCTGACGGCTCGCCCTCCGCACACGGCAGCACGTCGGCATCCGGTGGCGGGTGGGGTGACCCTCAGCGGCGCGAGGCGAATGCGGACGCGCCGGGATAGACCGCGGCGTCACCGAGCTCCTCCTCGATTCGGAGCAGCCGGTTGTACTTCGCGATCCGCTCCGACCGGCTGATCGATCCGGTCTTGATCTGTCCGGTGTTCAGCGCCACGGCGAGATCCGCGATGGTCGTGTCCTCGGTTTCGCCCGATCGATGGCTGATCACCGCCGTCCAGCCGGCGCGCTGCGCCATCTCGACCGCCTCGATCGTCTCGGTCAGCGTGCCGATCTGGTTCAGCTTCACGAGGATGCTGTTCGCGGCCCGCTCGCGGACGGCGCGCGCCAGGCGCTCGGTATTGGTCACCAGCAGATCGTCGCCGACGAGCTGCAGCCGATCGCCCAGGCGGGCGGTGAGGTCGGTCCAGCCGGACCAGTCGTCCTCGGCCAGGCCATCCTCGATGCTGACGATCGGGTAGCGGTCGGCCCAATCGACCCAGAAGTCGATGAGCTCGCTGCCAGAGAGGGTTCGGTCCTCCTTCACCAGCGTGTAGCGCCCGTCCGAGTAGAGCTCGGTCGTGGCAGGATCCAGCGCGATGGCGATCTGGTCCCCGGCCGCGTACCCGGCGCGCTCGATCGCGGCGAGCACCGCCGCGATGGCGTCCTCGTTGCTTCCCAGGCTGGGCGCATAGCCACCCTCGTCACCGACCGTCGTGGTCAGACCCTCGTCGTGAAGCAGCTTCCCGAGCGCGTGGAACGTCTCGGCCGCCCAGCGCAGGGCCTCCCGGAACGACGGCGCGCCGACCGGCGCGATCATGAACTCCTGGAAGTCGGTGCTGTCGAGCGCGTGCTTGCCGCCGTTCAGGATGTTCACCAGCGGGACCGGCAGCGTCCGGGCACCGGCGCCGCCCAGATAGCGGTACAGCGGCAGGCCCACCTCGTCCGCGGTGGCATGGGCGGCCGCATGCGACGCCACATGCGGGTCATCCACAGGCTGCTTGTCGAACACGAGGAGATCAGTCGGACGGTCGAGGAGATTCCGGGCGGCATCCGCTCGATCACGGTGAGCGGACGCCCGGAGATCACGGACTTGATCCGTACTCACGTGCGCCAGATGAAGGGTCGGGTCGAGGCGGGTGAGCCGATCCGCCAGATGGACCCGGTCTTCCGTGAGATCTTCG
>JAHWJN010000019.1 GCA_019348395.1 Chloroflexota bacterium | reverse complement strand
CCGGCGTCGAGGTAGTAGTCGAGGAACTCCTGGATCTGGCTCTTCTTCTTGCCGGCGGCGGGCTCGTTGATCGGGAACTTGATGCGGCCGTTGCCGTTCTGCATGACCTTGCTCATCAGCGCCGAGTAGTCGGTGTGGATGACCTTGTCGTCGTAGTGGATGAGCTGGCTGAAGCCCAGGATGTCGCGGTAGAAGTCCACGAACCGGTTCATGTCGCCGAGGGCGACGTTCCCCACGCAGTGGTCCACCTCGAGCACGTTCTGGCCGGTGGCCGCGGCCGGTGGGTTCTTGATGCGGTGGTAGCCCGGGGCGAAGGTGCCGTGGTAGTCGTTCCGGTCGATGAAGGAATGGACCACGTCGCCGTACGCCCGGATGGATGATCGGCGCAGCGTGCCCTTCTGACCCTCGAGCTCGGTCGGCTCCTGCGCCGAGATCGCGCCGCGCGTCGTCGTCTCCTCCCAGGCGGAGGTCGCGTCGTCGACGGCGAAGGCGATGTCCTTCACCCCGTCGCCGTGCTTCGCGACGTGCTCGGCGATCTCGCCCTCCGGTGAGAGCGGCGCGGTGAAGACGAAGCGGATGTCGTTCTGCACCAGCACGACGCTGGACCGATCCCGCACGCCCGTCTCGAGCCCGGCGTAGGCGACCGGGGTGAAGCCCCACAGTGCGCGGTAGTAGTGCGCTGCCTGCTTCGCGTTGCCCACCCAGAACTCGACGTGGTCGATGCCCTTGAGCGGCAGGAAGTCCTGCGCCTGGGCGGCGGCGTCCGGGTTGATGATCGCGCCGGCCTGGTTGGCGGCGCCGCGGGTGATGGTGTCGGTCATCGGTGTGGCTGGCCTCCTTCGGCGAAGATGAGGATACCGCAGGACCGATGATGCTCGGCTCAGGCCGATCCGGTTCCGGCCACGAGGGCCACGTCGATCATGCGGTCGATCGCCCGCTCCAGCTCCTCGAGCGGCAGGTAGCTCTCCTCGGTGGTGACCTCCTCGGAGAGGACGTCGGAGACCGTGAGCGCGCATGCCGCCTGGACACCGTTGCGGGCGGCCAGGAAGAAGAGCGCGGAGGCCTCCATCTCGAAGGCGAGGACGCCCCGCTCGCGCCAGCGCTTCGCGTAGTCGTCATCGGGGTTGTAGAAGACGTCGACCGATGCGACCAGCCCGGTCTGCGCGGCGACCCCCGCCTCGCCCGCGGCGTCGACGAGCGCCCGGGTCAGGTCGAAGTCGGCGACGGGGGCGTACGGCTCGCCATGGAGGTAGGTACGCGTCGAGCCGTCGACCGGGCAGGCGCCGGTCGCGATGACGAGGTCGCCCGTGCCGAGGCCCATGGCGATCCCGCCGCAGGTACCGACCCGAATCAGCCGGCGTGCGCCGAGGCGCAGCAGCTCCTCGACCACGATGCTCAGACTGGGCGTGCCCATCCCGCTGGTCTGGACGCTGACCGGGATTCCCCGGAACGTCCCGGTGAATCCCAGCAGGCCACGATGCTCGTTCACCGTGCGGACGCTCGCCTCGTCGAACCGCTCGGCGATGCGACGCGCTCGGTTCGGGTCGCCGGGAAGGAGCACGAGCGGCGCGTAGTCGCCGTCCTCGGCGCGCAGGTGGATCTGTGGCATGCGCACAGCCTATCCCAACCCCTGCCACCACGCCCCTCGGGGCCGATCGGACGCGCCAACGCGGCGACGCGCTGGCTCGCGATCTGGTATCACGCCCCTGACGTGAGCACGGCGAGCAAGCGATCCGATGATGGCGGTGGGGAGGAGGCGGACGGGAGCGTCCGGCGCAGCGCCCGCCAGCTGCTGCGGGCAGTCGGAGGCGGTCTGCTGATCGGCCTGCCGCTGCTCTTCACCATGGAGATGTGGTTCCACTCGTTCCTGCTGCCCTCGTGGCGGATCGTCCTGCTGCTGGTCGTGGCGTTCGGCGTCGTCGTCGGGTACTCAGCCGTGAGCGGCTTCCGGCGCGAGCGCTCGTGGGCCGGCCTCGTGGTGGACTCGGTCCAGACGATGGGGATCGCGGCCGTGGTGGCCGCCGGCGCGATGCTGCTCCTGGGTCGGATCGACTTCGGGGTCGGCATGCGCGACGCGGTGGGAAAGGTGGCGCTGGAGATGATCCCCGTCGCGTTCGGCGTATCGCTCGCCGGCACGCAGCTGGCGGGCGAGGATGACGACCAGGACCGCAAGGACCGAGGTGGACCGGGCGGTGATCCGGTCGGCGCGTTCGGGCGCCTGGTGGTGGGGGCTGGCGCCGCGCTCCTCTTTGCGCTCAACGTGGCCGTCACCGAGGAGCCCGTGCTGCTCGGGGTCGAGGCGGAGTGGTGGTTGCTGCTCGCCGTGGTGGCGGCCAGCCTGGCCGTGACGCTGGCGATCGTCTTCTACGCGGACTTCCGCGGCGGGCGATCGCCGGACCCCGGTGACAGCCCCATGGACCACCCGGTCACCGAGACGCTAGCGGCGTACGCGATCAGCCTTGCCTTGAGCCTGCTGCTGCTGTGGGCCTTCGGCCGGACCGACGGCGCCTCGTGGTCGGCCATCGCCGGCCAGGTCGTCATGCTGGGGCTGGTGGCATCGTTCGGTGCTGCCGCGGGCCGGCTGCTCGTCGGCGGGAGGGCGGAGACGTGAGAAGCAACTGGCTCGAGTGGGTGGTGCTCGTCGTCAGCATCGTGGCGGTCGTCGGCATCGTGGGCTTCCTGGTCATGGACGGCGTCATGGACGAGGGCCGGCCTCCGGAACCGATCGTGACCCTGCGGCACGGCGACGCGTACGTCGGCGAGCATGGCTGGTATCTCCCGGCGACCGTCGGGAACTCCGGCGACTCGGCGGCGGAGGCGGTGGTGATTCGCGCGACGGCCACCGTGGCCGGCGAGCAGGAGGAGAGCGAGGTCACCGTGGACTACCTGCCGGCCGGCACCGACGTGGAGATCACCCTGGCCTTCCCCGACGAGCCCGACGGTGACGTCACCGTTCTGCCCCCCGGCTTCCGGCTACCCTGAGGCGGCATGACCAGCCGATGGGCCGATGAGCTCGCCTTCGCCTCCGACCTCGCGCGCCGCGCCGGCGCCATCCTGACCGACAGCTACGAGCGGCTCGAGCGGATCGACTACAAGAGCAAGCGTGACGTGGTGACCGACGCCGACTATGCGTCGGAGCGGCTCGTCATCGATGCCATCCGCGTCCGTTACCCCGACGACGCGATCCTGGCGGAGGAATCGGGCGAGCACGCCGGGGTGCTGCGTGACGACGGCTCCCACAACGGGCGGCAGTGGGTCATCGACCCGCTCGACGGAACGGTCAACTACGCCAACGGCATCCCGTACTACTGCGTCAGCATCGGGCTGGTGGTCGACGACCGCCCGGCCGTCGGCGTGGTCTACGACCCGGCCCGAGACGACCTCTACTCCGCGACGGCCGACGGGCCCGCCTGCCTTGACGGCGAGCCGATCCGCGCCTCGGGCAAGGAGGCGCTGTCGGACTACGTGGTGAGCCTCGCGGTCATCGGCCGTGGTGGGCTGGCGCGGGAGCGCCGGATCGCGCCGCTCATCCGCATCCATCGACGCATGGGCTCGGCCGCGCTGGCGCTGGTGTATGTCGCCAATGGCCGGTTCGACGCCTTCGTCCAGAACGGCGGGCTCTCGCCGTGGGACGTGGCCGCCGCCGGGCTGGTGGTCGAGCGGTCCGGAGCGCTCGTGACCGATGTGAACGGCGGCCCATGGTGGAACCCGAAACTCCGCGGCCCGCGCACGAGCGTGATCGCCGCGCCGCCGTCGCAGCACGGGGCGATCCTCGAGCTGCTTCGATCGCTGCGCACCACGGTGCAGACGCGCCGCTAGCGCTCCTCGGCGTTCGAGAGCACCCGTGCCAGCATGCCGAGCGTCAGCGCGGTGGCCCCCCACACTCGCAGGTCGCCCCAGCGGTACGCCCCGGCTCGGATGGTCCACCCACCGCTCGCGCTCCGAAACTCCTCCATGGCTACGATCGAGGGGTCGAAGAGGGCGGCCAGCGGCAGCTCGACGACCGCCGCCACCTCCGCGTCATGGGGCGTCAGTGCCGGGCGGCTGGCCACCGTGCCGACCACCGGTTGGAGAACGAAGTTGCTGACCGGGATCCAGACCTGGTCGAGCAGGCCGGCCACCCGGACCGCGTCGGGCTCCAGCGCGACCTCCTCCCACGCCTCGCGCAGCGCGGCGGCCACCGGGTCGGCATCCTCCGCGTCGACTGCACCGCCGGGCAGCGAGATTTCGCCACCGTGCGCGGAGAGGTGGGCGCGCCGCACGGTCAGCGGCACGACGAGGTCGCCGTCGGCACCGGGATAGATGGCGAGCAGCGTCGCCGCGGGCCGGACGCGCGCCGCGGCCTCCGCTGTCGGGGGTCGTCGCGGGCGGACCGAGCCGTCCGGCACGAGGGGCAGGAGGCGCTCGTCGTAGCCGATGGGGCGCGCGGCGCGGCGGAGGGCATCGGCGACCACCTCCTCCCAATCCCCCTCAGCGCGTAAGATGCGGCTCATGACCCAGGGCCACCTCAACCGGGACGATCGCATCCGGGAGCTGATCTACCGCATGCGCGTCATCGTCAACCGTACCCCGCACCTGTCATCGGCGACGCGCAGGGAGGCCAACCGGGCGCTGGACGCACTGGAGAACCAGCTCGGGCTCAACCAGGTGAACGCGGCCGAGACCGCGCGGGCCATCGAGCTGCTGAACCGCGCCCACTCGTCGCTCTCGTTCGCCATGCTTCGCGACCGAGACTTCGCAGATCGCTACGCGCCGGGCCTGCGTCGCCTCGGGCTGCGTGGCATCGGCGACCGGCTCGACGAGGTCCCGGCGTCCGTCATGGCGCTGCCGGTCCCCGGGCCGATCGGCCGGCCGCACCGGGACGAGCTTCCGCCGGAGGAACGGGTCGACTCCCAGGGCAACCCGCTGCCGCCACCCGCCGGGATCTACTGAGCCGTGCGGCCACGCGCGGCCAGCGCGGCGATCAGCCCCTCGTCGGTCGGAGTCGGCCCGAGCCCCAGCCGGTGCCCGATCCGTGCCGCCAGCGTCGGTTCGAGATAGGTCGAGGACAACGTCTCCCAGGACTCGTGCGCGAACGCCTCGTCGGGCGTGCCGTCGAGGACGATCCGGCCCTCGCGCATGACGACGACGCGCCGGAAGGTCTCGGCCACGAAGCGCATGTCGTGGCTGATGGCGATGACCGTGCGGCCCTCGGTCGTCACCTCCTCGACCACCTCCCGCACGCGCTCGACGCCGCGGGCGTCCTGCCCGGTCGTCGGCTCGTCGAGGACGAGCACGTCGGTCTCCATGGCCAGCACCGAGGCCAGCGCCAGCAGCTTGCGTCGCGAACCTCCGAGGTCGTACGGGTTCGCCTCGCCATCGTCGGCCAAACCAGCCGCCACGAGGGCGCGCGCCACGGAGGCGCGAAGCCGCTCCCCGCGCCGGCCGAGATTGCGTGGTCCGAACTCGACCTCCGCCGTGACCGAGCTCGAGAAGATCTGTCGGTCCGGGTCCTGGAACACGAGCCCGACGCGCGAGGCGAGCTGGGCCACGGTCATGCCGGATGCGTCCTCACCGCCGATGGTCACGCGGCCCTCGGTCGGCCGCAGCAGGCCGTTCAGGTGGCGGACGAGCGTGGTCTTTCCGCTCCCGTTCTGCCCGATGATCGCCACCCGCTCGCCGGGCGCGACGCGCAGGTCGACGCCGTCGAGCGCCCGGACGCCGCTGTCGCGGTAGACGTGGACGAGTCCTCGAGCCTCGAGCTCAGGCATCGGCGGCCGGCTGCAGCAGTGCGGGATCGACGCCGGCGGTTGCGGCAAGCCGCCGGAGGCGCAGCGGGGCCGGCTCCCGCACCCCGAGCTCGATGAGCCGGGGATCGGCGAGGACCTCGTCGGTGGGACCGTCGAGGGCGAACCGTCCGTCCCGGAGCACCACCACCCGGTCGGCGACGGATGCGAGCAGATCGGTCTTCTGCTCGGTGATCAGGATGCTCGCGCCGCCCTCCGCCAGCCGCTCGACGGCCTCCGCGACGAGCCGCGTGCCGGCCGGGTCGAGCTGCGCGGTCGGCTCGTCCAGGACGAGATGTGCCGGGCGCATGGCGAGCAGCCCCGCCATCGCCACCAGCTGCTGCTGACCGCCCGACAGGCGCCGCGGGTCCCGCTCGGCGAGTCCCTCGATGCGGAGCGTCCCGAGGGCCTCCCAGGTTCGCTCCACGATCGCGTCGCGCGCCACCCCGAGGTTCATCGGTCCGAAGGCGACCTCCTCGAAGACGGTGACGGCCACCTGGCTCAGCTGGCTGGTCGGGTCCTGGAAGCCGATGCCGACGCGTCCGGCGAGCCGATGCATCGGCCAGTCGTCGACGCTCTCACCGTCGAGCGTGATCGTGCCGCGGATGCGGCCGCCGACCACGCGTGGGGCGAGACCGCTCACGACCAGGCAGAGCGTCGTCTTGCCCGATTCCGAGGCGCCGGTCACGCCCACGACCTCGCCGCTGCCGAGATGCAGATCGACGTCGAGCAGCGCCGGGACCGCCACGCCGGGATAGCGGTACCCGACGCCGCGCAGCGCGAGGCTCACGGCCCGACTCCCGCGAGACGCGCCACGACCAACACCAGCAGGCCCGCCAGGAGCAGCCAGCGGACGACGCCCTCGGCGGCCGTATCGTGTGGTGCCCAGAGCAGGGTGCGACGGCCCGGCCGGCCGAAGGCGCGGGCCTCCAGCGCCATCGTCCGCTCCTCCACCTCGGCGATCGAGCCGAGGATCACCGGCCCCACGATCGGCAGGATGCCCCGCGCCCGGCGCAGCGGCGATCCCTCCGTGTCGAGCCCCCGAGCCCGCTGCGCGGCGGTGATCTGCACCGCGCGCTCGACCATGGCCGGCACCGCCTGGACCGACGCGTTGGCCACGAAGCCGATGCGCGGGCTCACCCCGCGGCGTTCGAGGTCCAGGACGAGATCCGAGGGCCGGGTGGTCAGGTAGAAGAGGGTCACGGCGCCACTGATCGCCAGGATGCGGGCGAGGATCTCGAGTGCGAAGCCGAGCCCCTCGGCGGTGGCGACGATCGGCCCGATGCGCAGCAGCTCGGTCCGGCCGCCCGGGAAGAAGAAGAGGTTGACGAGGAAGGCACTGATCGCGATCGGCAGGGCGAGCAGCAGCGACAGCCGCAGCAACCGGCCGAGGACCCCCGCCGCGACGGCCGGGATGAGCACCGCTCCGATCACGAGCAGGGCCGGCCCGACGAGCCCGCCGAGGGCCACGGCGGCGACGGCGGTGACGGTGGCGAGCGTCGCCTTGGTGAGCGGATTGAGACGGTGGTAGGCGCTCGGGCCCGGACGGCCGAGCCACTCCGGCAGTCCGGAATGGCTCGCTCGGGTCAGCCGCTCGCGCCCCGCCACTCGCCCTCCTCGACCGACGGGTCGCGCCCCGACTCGATCAGCCGTTCCCCCTGCGGGAAGCGCGCCTTCGTCCGGGTCGCCATGGCCGCGAGGATGAGGTACACCACGAAGAAGGTCGTGATCTTGTCGACCGGATCGCTGATCAGGCCCTGGCCGAGGGTGGCCGCGCCGATGTCGGCCCCGGCCTGACGGAGGGCGGCGACCAGGAAGTCGGTGCCGGCGCCCGTGACGCCGCCGAAGACGTTGGCGCTGATCGGCGCGCTGATGAGCGCGGCGACGATGCCGGTGGCCAGGCCCGCAATGACGACATAGGTGGCGGTCAGGTCACGGCGGACGAACAGCATGTAGAGCAGACCGATGACGGTGAGGGCGACGATGGCCAGGACGAGCCAGCCGAGGACCGTGAAGATTGCGTCGGACCCCTCGACGCTGAAGTCGACCTCACCACCGAAGGCCGGGGAGGTCCAGCCGAGGTAGGCCAGGTAGGCCATGCCGGCCACGACGCCGACCGTCACCACCGCGCCCACGCCGAGCTGTGCCATCGGTCGGTTCGGGCGGGGCCGGAGCCACCCCATCCGTCCCACCAGGCCCGCGATGACGCCGATCACCGCGGCAACGATCGCGAACGCTGCGGCCGGCCCGCTCTGGAACGGTGGCGGCAGCACGTAGGTCCACAGCACGTTCGAGAGAGCCCCGGTCAGCGCCCCGGCAATCGGCCCGGCGAGCACGCCCACCAGGATCGTCCCGATGCTGTCGAGGTAGACCGGCAGCTTGAGCGCGTTGGCGACGGTCGCGCCGAGGATGATGTTGATCGCGACCGCGATCGGCATGAGCACGATCGTGCGGGTGCCGAACTGCGAGGTGATCGAGGCGAAGGCTCCGGTCTGCGCGTACTCGACCGCGGCGTACGCGACGAATGCCACCACCAGGCCGATCGCCCCGATGAGCGCGAACGAGTTGGCCCCCTCGGTGTCGAAGAAGTTGTCGGGATCGATCCCCGTGCCGAAGTCACCGAAACCGACGAATCCGACGGCGACGACCGCCAGGAAGGCGACCAGCGCGGCGGTCCAGCGGATGACCATGCGAAATTCTCCTCCGTTGCGGTGCAACCCCCGGACGTGTCAGCCGTGAGGCGCGCTCACGGCGCGCGCCAGCCGCGTGAGCAACTCCTCCCTGGTGGCCTCGGGATCGATCGCGGTGGCCACCTTCACCGACGGACGGCTCTCGTCCTCCGCCCGGTACAGGCTGCCGGCGAGGTAGGGATCCGAGCTCGTGTCACAGGCCAGCGTCTCGGTGACTTCCTCCGTGACGAGGTCCGGCCGCAGGATGGACGAGACGAGCGCGACCGGGTCGTGCAGGTAGGCGCCGTCGATGCCGTCGGCCTTCTGGTGGAAGCCCACGTAGAACCGGACCGCATCGCGCACGATGCCGGCGAGATGCGTGTCCGGCAGCGCCCGCAGGTCGTCCATGGTGAAGATCACGTCCTGGGTGGCGTCCAGCGGCATGATGCGGTGCACCGCGCCGGCACGGAGGCAGGTCTCCGCAGCCTCCGGGTCGACGCACGCGTTCCACTCGCCAGTCTCGGTCGTGTTCCCGCGCTCCTCGAGCGTGCCGCCCATCCAGATGACCTCGCGGGTGGAGCCGGCCAGGTCGATGCCCTGCTGCACGGCGGACGCCAGGTTCGTCAGCGGCCCCAGCGCGAGCACGCTGATCCTGCCGGGGTGGCGGCTCACGTGGGCGCCGAGGTACCGGCTGGCGGGAATCGCGGTGTACTCGGTGGTGCCGAGCTGTCGGTCCTCGCCCCGAAGCTCCACGTAGCCGGTCCCGGTCGGACCGTGCGTGTCCGGGGCGGTCCGGAGGCGCCGCTGCAGCGGTCGGGCGGCGCCGATGCTGACCGGGACGTCGCCGCGGCCCACCATGCGCAGGATCTTGCCGGTGTTGCGCGCCACGTGGTGGATCTCGACGTTCCCGGCGACGCAGGTCACGCCGCGCAGGTTCAGCTCGGGGCTGGTCGCCGCGATGAGCAGCGCGATCATGTCGTCGATCCCGGTGTCGACGTCCAGGATCAGCGGTCGGGCGTCGGTCGGCGGTGGGGCGTCGGCGTCCATCGGGCGCCTATGGTACGCGCCAGCCGCCCGCCTGGCCCACCTTTGTGGTCAGCGGCCGGCCGAGGGTCTCGCTGACGTGGTGCGCCGCGACCACGACCGCGTCGAGGTCCACCCCGTGGGTCAGGCCCTCGCGGTCGAGGAGGTAGACGAGGTCCTCGGTCGCGAGGTTGCCGGCCGCGCCCGGCGCGTACGGGCAGCCGCCGGTCCCGCCGGTCGACGCGTCGAAGCAGCGGATGCCGAGGTCGAGCGCGGCCGACACGTTGGCGAGCGCCGTGCCGCGCGTGTCATGGAAGTGCATCGCAAGGGTACCGGGCGGGATTCCCGCGTCGAGCAGTGCGCCGACCACGCGACGGACGTCGCCGGGGGTGGCGACGCCGATGGTGTCGCCGATGCTCAGCTCCTCGACTCCGAGCTCCAGCAGCTGAAGCCCGACACCGACCACGGCGGCCTCGCCGACCAGACCCTGGTACGGGCAGCCGAACGCCGTCGACACGTAGCCCCGAGACCACCACCCGGCTTCACGCGCGCGCGCCACCACCGGCCGGAACGCATCGATCGACTCCGCCACCGTCATGTTGATGTTCGCCCGCGTGAACGCCTCCGATGCCGCGGTGAAGACGCAGACCGCGTCCACGCCGGCGGCCTCCGCGCGCTGAAGGCCACGCTCGTTGGGCACCAGCACCGGGTAACGGACGCCATGGCGACGCTCCAGGGCGGACATGAGATCGTCCGCATCGGCAAGCTGGGGGACCGCCCTCGGCGAGACGAAGCTCGTGGCCTCGATCTCACGCAGACCCGCGTCGGCGAGGAGCTCGACGAACCGGAGCTTGGCCTCGGTCGGGATGGGCGTCGCCTCGTTCTGCAGCCCGTCTCGGGGACCGACCTCGTAGATGCGGACGTCGCGCTCAGCCATCGTCGTCATGGTACGGGGTCACCTCGCCGAGCACGTCGCCGCGCTGGACCTGCTGGCCCTCTTCAACGGTCAGGCTGGCAACCGTCCCGGCGGTCGGCGCGACCACGGCGTGCTCCATCTTCATCGCCTCGATGACCACGATCGGCTGGTGGGCCACGACGACGTCGCCCTGCCGGGCGCGGACGGCGATCACCCGTCCGGGCATCGGCGCGACGAGGGCCGCTCCGCCCTCACCGGCCGCCGCGTGGCGGACCGCCTCCTCGACCGTCGGAGGGCCGGCGGATGAGAATTCGAGGCTCTGGCCGTCCACCTCGACGTGGACGACGTCGCCGTCCCGCACCCCTTCCGGGCCGTCCACGCTGTCCGGCACGACCTGGCGCTCCTGGTCGCCGTGTCGCACGCGGCGTCGCGCCGGAGCGTTCAGGCGCCAGCCGTCGCCCCACGGGTCGGTGCCGCCGGACGCCAGTATCCCGGCGGCGACCTGCCAGTGCGTTTCGTCGGGAGCCGGGAGCCCGGGCACGTCCAGCCCGGCGATCGTGTCCGTCCGCATCTCACCCTCGCGCATGGGCGCTCGGTCGAGCAGCCAGCGCAGGAAGCGAACGTTGGTTCGGACGCCCAGCAGCAGCGTGTCGTCGAGAGCGGCGCGCAGCCGGTCCAGCGCCTCGGCGCGCGATGCGCCGTGGGCGATGAGCTTGGAGAGCATCGGATCGTAGCGATCGGTGACGAGATCTCCCTCCCGTACGCCCGCGTCGACCCGGATGCCGTGGGGCCACCGCACTCGAGCGAGTCGCCCGCTGGCCGGCAGGAAGCCGGACTCGGGATCCTCGGCATAGATTCGCGCTTCGACGGCGTGCCCACGCATGCGCGGAGGCTGCTCCAGTCCGAGCGACGCGAGCGTGGCGCCCTCCGCGATCCTCAGCTGGTCCGCGACGAGGTCCCGGCCGGTGACCTCCTCGGTCACGGGATGCTCGACCTGGAGGCGCGTGTTCATCTCCAAGAAGAAGAAGGACCCGTCATCGGCGAGCAACATCTCTACCGTGCCGGCGCTGACATAGCCGACCCCGGCGGCGGCCGCCACCGCCGCGGCGCCCATCCGCTCGCGGAGCTCCGGCGTGACCGACGGCGCGGGCGCCTCCTCGACGATCTTCTGGTTGCGGCGCTGCGCGCTGCAGTCCCGCTCGCCGAGGTGCACCCCGCCGCCGTGGGCGTCGAAGAGGATCTGCACCTCCACATGGCGCGAGCCTCCGAGGAACCGCTCGAGGATGAGCCGGTCGTCGCTGAAGGACCGATGGGCTTCGCGCCGGGCGGCCGCCAGTGCTTCGACCAGCTCGTCAGGGGCACGCACGACCCGCATCCCCTTGCCCCCGCCACCGGCGCTCGGCTTGACGAGCAGGGGATAGCCGATTTGCTCCGCCTCGGCGGACAGCGTCGCGTCGTCCTGCGCCTCGTCGTCGTAGCCGGGGACGGTCGGGACCCCGTGCTGCGCGACGGTCCGCCGGGCGGTCGCCTTGTCGCCCATGGCGGCGATCGCCTCGGCCGGCGGCCCGACCCATGCCGGGCCGGCATCGGTGACGGCACGCGCGAACGCCGCGTTCTCGGCCAGGAACCCGTAGCCGGGGTGAATCGCGTCGACCCCGGACTGCCGTGCGACGGCCAGCAGCTCGTTTGCGTCGAGGTAGGAACGGATGACGTGCGATTCGTCGATGCCGTCGGGCGGCCGCTCGTCCGGCGCGTGAACACCCACCGTGTGGATCCCGAGCCGCCGCGCCGTCCGACCGATGCGCGCCGCGATCTCACCGCGGTTCGCGATCAGCAGCGAGCGAATCGGACGCATGGGCGCCGCCGGGCGAGCATCGGTGACGCTCGAGAGCGACAGACGCGACACGCGTGCACGTCCGCCGACTCGCCTGACCGGCAGCCGACCGTCGGCGATCCAGCGCTGCACCGTGCGCACGGTCACGCCGAGCTCATCGGCGACCTCTCTTGGCGTCAGCGTCTCGTCATCCATGTCGCAATTGTCGCAGGATGATCAGTGACCCGGGCCGGACTCAGGCGCGCCAGTCGGGTGAGCGCTTCTCGACGAACGCGCGCAGGCCCTCCTGGCCCTCCTCGGTGGTGCGCTGTCGAGCGATCGCGCTCGGGGTGCGGCGGTGCGCCTCCTCCGCCCCCAGCAGGCGCGGTGCACGCGCCAGCGCCTTCGCGCCGCGGATGGCCGTCGGGCCCGCCGATCGCAGCTCGTCGAGGATGCCGGCGATGCGGTCGTTGAGTGCGGCCTCGTCCTCCACGATCTCGTGGATCAGCCCGATGCGTCGTGCGCGCTCGGCATCGAAGCGCTGTCCGGTGGCGAACAGCGCACGGGCGTGCGACTCGCCGATCTTCGGCACGACGAACGTGCTGATCACGGCCGGCACGATGCCGAGCTTCGTCTCGGTGAAGCCGAAGGTCGCGTCGACGGTGGCGATCACCACGTCCGCGACGGCGCACAGGCCCATGCCGCCGCCCAGCGCCGCCCCCTGCACGCGCGCCACGACCGGGACCGGGCAGGCCTCGATGGCCTCGAACATCGCCTGCATCTCGGTGGCGTCGCGCTCGTTCTCCTCGACCGACAGCCCTATGGCGGCCTGCATCCAGGCGACGTCGGCCCCCGCACTGAAGGTCGGTCCGTCGCCGGCCAGCACCACGCCGCGCAGGGCGTTGGGCGGCTCGGCGGCGAGCGTCGTGAACGCATTGCGCAGGGCTCGGATGAGCTCGGCGTTGAATGCGTTGCGCACGTCGGGGCGGGCGAGCGTGATCCGGGCGAACGGGCCGTCGTGCTCCGTGCGAAGCGCCGCGCTCACCGGGCCCGGCCCCGGCGGTGGAATGGCTCGGTCACGGCTCGGACCTGGGACAGCAGCGGCTCCTCGAGCCACACGACGTCGGTCCCGTCCGGGACGTCGACGGTTGCCCGCGCCCCGGCCGCTCCAACGAGTCCGAGCAGCAGCCGCGCATGGCCGTCGCTGCCCTGGGTCTCGACCAGGTAGGCGGACTGCACGTCGGTGTCGCGCAGGGCATCCCGCAAACCGCCCTCGAGCGCGCGCGTGTCGGTGCCCGGCAGCCGGATGCGGATCGACCCGCGGCGGGTCGGCTCGAACAGGGGATCATCGGATCCGGGGAGCCGGCCCGCCGCGAGCGCCTCCAGCTCCTCGGCGTCGAAGCGGTACGGCACCGGGCCGGCCGGGTCCATGATCGCCGGCAGCCCGGCCGCGGCAAGGTTGGCGATCGCGATCCGCGCCGGCAGTGGCAGGTTGCCGGTGTTCGCCGGCGCCCAGGCGGCGAGCGCCCCGAAGGAGCCGAA
>JAHWJN010000199.1 GCA_019348395.1 Chloroflexota bacterium | reverse complement strand
CGCATCATCTTCCTCGGCGACGCGATCGAGGATCACGTCGCGAACCTGATCATCGCGCAGCTCCTGTTCCTCGAGTCCGAGGACCCGGAGAAGGACATCCAGCTCTACATCAACTCCCCCGGTGGGGTGGTGACGAGCGGGATGGCGATCTACGACACGATGCAGTACCTGCGTGCCCCCGTGAGCACGATCTGCATCGGTCAGGCCGCCTCGATGGGCGCAGTCCTGCTTGCGGCCGGGGCCACCGGCAAGCGCTACGCGCTTCCGAACAGCCGGATCATGATCCACCAGGGCTCGGGCGGCTTCCGGGGCAACACGCCCGACGTCGAGATCCAGATGCGCGAGATGATGCATCTCACCGATCGGCTCATGGAGATCCTGGCGAAGCACACCGGCCAGCAGTTCGAGAAGGTCAAGCGCGACTCGGAGCGCGACAAGTTCATGTCGGCCGAGGAGGCGAAGGAGTACGGCCTCATCGACGAGGTCTTCGAGGGCAACGCCGAGTCGCTGATTTCGCTGGCCCACGCTGCCGGCGGCGAGGTCCCGACGGCAGACGACGGCGCCGAGCCGTCTCCGGAGAAGTCGAAGAAGTAGCCGCCCCGGCTCGGCGAGTGGCCGTTGTGCCCGTGCGGCGCGCAGTGTGCGAGTCGCCGACCGGTGACTGGAAATCTGCGCGCTGCGGGGAACGTTACCCGGCCACTCGACGCTGAAGTGGTGGCGGCTGAGCGTGCCGGCAGTCGGGAGTGCCTCCCCTCGGCTCGGTACTGCGCCGGTCAGCGCGCAAGCTGCGAGTCGCGCTCACGACTTGCAGGCTGCGCAGATGGCATCGCACGCGGCGAGTCGCGGCCGGGCTCCCGCTCGCCGGTAGACTCGCGACCGATGTGGACCGCCGAGGAACCCTATTCGCCTCCGGACGACGCCCTGCTGCGTGCGGTCGAAGGCTGGCTCGAGCGCTTCCCTCCCGACCGTCTGCGCGAGCTGGTCACGTCGCTGCCCGGCCCGCGGTCACGCCTCCACGCGCCCGAGGCGATGGCGGCGACCGACGAGCTTGTCAGCGATGCGTGGCGGGCAGCCGGCTGGAGGGTGGGACGGCAGCGCATCCGATGGCGACGGGTGAAGGGAAGCCTGGACCATGTGCCGCCCGGTGTTCTTCCCGGAGCGCGCCGGCCGCGCTGGCACACGTACGAGAACCTCGCCGGCACGAACCTGGTGGCCATCGCGGAGGGCGAGACCGACGAGGCCGTCGTCCTCGTCGCCCATCACGACACCGTGCTCGGCTCACCCGGCGCCGATGACAACGGAGCGGCGCTGGCGATGCTTCTGGAGCTCGCCGCCCAGCTGCGCGATCGCCGCTTTCGGCGGACCGTGATCCTGGCCGCGCCCGACTTCGAGGAGATCGGCCTGCTCGGCTCCCGGCCGCTCGTGCGGTGGTTGCGCGCCGCCTATGACGTCCGCGCGGCCGTCGTCTTCGATCCCATCGGCTTCATGGATGCCCGGCCGGGCACCCAGACCGTGCCGGCGGGCATCGACCGCCTGTATCCGGCGCAGGTCCGGCGCCTGCGGGAGCGCAAACGCCGTGGGGACACGGTCGTCGCCATCTACCGGCGCCGCTCCACCGAGCTCGTCCGTCGCTGGAGCCGATGCCTCGTCGCGACCATCGGTCCGGATCGGGTGCTCCAGCTCCGCGACCCGCTCGACCTCCCACTCGCCGGTCCGCCTCTGGCGCTCCACCCGGCCGCGCGGAACTTCTCCCGCAGCGACCACGTGAACTTCTGGCGGGCCGGCCTTCCCGCCATCCACGTCACGAACACCGGCAACTTCCGGAACCCGCACTACCATCAGCCGTCCGACACGCCCGGCACGCTCGACTACGACACCCTCGCCCGGATCGCGGCGGCGACAGCGCTCCTCATCGAGGATCTCGCCGAGCCACGCTGAGCCTCGCCCGCGATGTCCGTCACGTCACCGAGGCCGGCGTTCAGCCGCCAGCAGCCGCCGCTTGAGCTGGACGTGACCGCCCCAGCCCGACCATCCGTCGGCGGCGCGAACCACGCGGTGGCACGGCACCGCCGGGAAGAGCGGACACCTCGCCATCGCGCCGCCCACCGCCCGTGCCGCACCCCGTGACCCGACTCTGCGGGCGACGTCACCGTACGTCATGGTCTCACCCGCGGGGATGCCGGCCACCACCCCGTAAACCGCCGCGTCGAAGTCAGAGAAACCCCGCAGGTCCAGCCTCGGATCCTTGGCCAGCGAGGCAGGTCGGCCCTCGCCCGGTTCGACGCTGGCATCCGGGAAGCGCCGATTGAGCGCGTCGACCATCGGCTGCGGCGAGTCCTCCCGTGAGCAGGCCGCGATGCCCGCATCGGTCTCTGCGATCCAGATCTCCCCGATCGCGGAGGCGGCTCGTCCGTAGCGCACGCTGGTCATCGGCGGATGGTAGGCGTCGCTTCGCAGATACGTGCATGGCGTGCACGCGGGCCGGATCTCGGCGAATGGGGAGCGCTCGCGACCCCGTGCTACCCTAGGCGTCCGATGACCACGAAGTCGAAGGTCCCGTACCGCTGCAGCTTCTGCGGCAAGAGCCAGGAGCAGGTCCGCAAGCTCATCGCGGGCCAGGGCGTCTACATCTGCGACGAGTGCATCAACCTCTG
>JAHWJN010000198.1 GCA_019348395.1 Chloroflexota bacterium | reverse complement strand
CGAAGACGGCGAGAACCGCGCTGGTGCCGACCGCGTTCACTCCCAGGCTGGCGACCTGCGCCCAGCCGCGCCGCTGCTCCCCCATCGCCCGGATCCGCTCGCCGATGTCCTCCGCCCAGGCCTCGAGAGCCGCGGTCAGATCGCGGGCGCGGTCGGCCGAGGCGCCCCACAGCTCGGGATGCGCGCCGACGGCCCGGCCGCCGTAGTCGTCGTCCACCCACGCGGTCGCCGAGTGGCGTGCCGCCGCGTCGACGTGCTGCACCACCAGCGAAACCAGGTCGGCGAACGCCGCCTCGCGCACCTCCACGGCCGGCGCAGGCGGGCCGGGCCGCACGAGGCTGCGCAGCGCGGCTCCGATGCGACCGATGCCCTGCGACAGGATGCGTGCGACCTGGCCGGCGCCGACGAAGTCGTGCCACTGGCGGACGACCTCGGCGCGCAGAAACGTGCCGCGCGACAGGTCCTGGGAGAGTGCCGTGCGGCGCTCCGTGTACGCGCGATCCACGATCCCGGCGAGGGCGGTGGCCGCCGCGGCCTCCTCATCGATCTCGCGCGCCACCTCCTCGACGATCTCGGGCAGGCCGTCGAGGGCCGCGGCCAGGCTGCGACGCGCCAGTCGCCGGCGCTCCTCCTCGTCGGCCAGCAGCCGATCGAGCGACGCGCGGACCGGCGCCACGGCGGCCACGTCGAGGGCGTCGCGATCCGGGTCGATCGCGCCCTCGGGCACCGGGACGACCTCGAGGCGGCCGAACGCCCCCGCGTCGCCGAGGCCCCGCCGCTCGAGCAGGTGACGGTAATCGGCCAGCACCGCCGCGGCGTCCTCGGACTCCGGCGGCAACCGGTTCAGCACGGCGAGCAGCGGCACGCCGCGCTGCCGGGCCCGGGCGAGGAAGGTCCACGGGACCTGGTCCGCGTAGCGGGTGGCGGTGGTGACGAAGATGACAAGATCGGCCGCCTCGAGCAGCTCCACGGCCAGCGCCCGGTTCTCGCGCTCGACACTGTCGAAGTCGGGCGCATCCACCAGGACGATGCCACGGCCGGCGCCCGGGTCGGTGATCAGCTCCAGCGCGTCCCGCGAGGTGACGCCGGGCAGGAGGTCGGGGCCGCCGTCCTCCGGATGCGCAACGGCGACCGGCCGCCGGGTCGTGGGACGCAGCACTCCGGCCGGGCTCACGGCCCGGCCGGTCAGGGCGTTGATCAGGCTCGACTTGCCGCTGCCGGTCGAGCCGAGCAGCACGACGACGAGCGCCGTCCCTGCATCGATCGCGCGCGGCAGCAGGTAGTCGGCCACATGACGGCGCAGGCGCTCGGCGCGGGCCGCCCGGTTCGGGCCGGGGGCGGTCGCCGCGCGGCGCTCCAGGGCACGGGCGAGGTCCCGCAGCGCATCGGTCAGCATGTCGGGCCCACCTTGCAGGTGGCAGGCCGTGCGAACGGGTGCGTCGCGAAGGTCATGCCGTCCGGACGATACCCTGCCGCGTGCCGCTGAGCGTCAGCTCGGGTCGCGGTCCTCCGGGAGACTGACGGTCACCGCCGGTGTGTCGGCGATCGCCCACCCGGCCAGTTCGCCATCCGCGACGACGTGGAAGCGCCGACCGCTCACGATCAGGATGTCGCGCGTGGTGAGGCCGGACCACCAAGCCTCGTCCAGGGAGCGGCGCTCCAGAACGTGGCCGCCGGCATCGAATCGGAAGGCCGCGTGGCTGCCGGAGGCGAACCGGATCTCGGCCGGGTCGGGCAGCACCCGTCGGTCGAGCACCCGCTGCTCTTCTGCCACGACGAGCATGTCGGGCCCCACCTCGATCCATCGCCCATCGGGCATCCCGGGCGCGACCACGCGGAGCTCCGTCCGCCCGTCGACCACGCGCCGTCGATCGACGCTGACGGAGGTCGGGCCGGCGGGCGCGTCGACGGCATCGACCGAGGCCGCGGCCGGATCAGGCGGCAGGTCCAGCTCGATCGTCCTCGGGACCAGCGCCACCTCCTCGGTCAGGCCGGCGGCGCGGGCCTGCGGCGACTCGGCCACCCACCAGCCCGCCAGCGACGCAGTCTCGATCTCGAACCACGACCCGACGAGGCCGGGCAGCCGCGCCCGCGACCGGGCGACGACCGCAGCGTCCCCCTCGAGCTCGACCTCTCGCTCCTCGAGCGCGCCACCATCGGCGATTCGTACCAGCCGGTGGGTGCCGGGTGCCATGACGATGGGCAGCGTGGCCGCCAGCGGATCGGCGTCGAGGCGGGTGAGGAAGGTCCAGCGCGCTGGCGCGAGCGGATTGCCCGCCGCGTCGACGATCCCGTCGCCGACCTCGATCGTGTAGCGCCCGCCGAGCACCAGCTGGTGCTCGGGGACGAGCCGCACCGCGCCGGTCGCGGCGTTGTGCACCACCTCCGCCGGCAGCGCACGACCATCTGGATCGAGCAAGCGCACCGAGGCGGAGCCCACGCCGAGCACCGTCTCGGAGAAGCGAAGCTTCGGGCTCACCCAGGGGTCGATGTCGGTGCCGCCGGCCACGGGGCGCTCGAGCGCCACCGTCGGCGCCACCGGGTCCCAGGACCGCATCGGCGTGGCCTCGGGGTTGCCGGCGAAGGCGTACCAGTAGTTCGGCGGCCCGTCCGTGTATTTCGTGCGATGCAGCCAGATCTGCTGGCCCGCGCTGAAGTGATGCGGCTGGGTCGTGAGCGCGCTCGGCACGTACCGGCGGTCGCC
>JAHWJN010000197.1 GCA_019348395.1 Chloroflexota bacterium | reverse complement strand
GAATGTGCCCGAAGACCGGCTCACGGTACCCGAGGGCGCGGATCAGGGCGATGTGCTTGGGCGTGTTGCTCAGGTGATCCTCGCCGCGGATGACATGGCTGATCTGCATGTCCTCATCGTCGACCACGACCACGAAGTGGTAGAGCGGCATCCCGTCGTTGCGCACGATGACGAAGTCGCCGAGCAATGCGTTGTCGAACTCGACCTCACCGCGAACGAGGTCGTCGAAGCGAATCTTCTCCGGCTCGACCCGGAAGCGGATGACCGATGCCCGTCCCTCGGACTCGAAGGCGGCCCGATCCTCGTCGCTCAAATTCAGGCAGCGCCCGTTGTAGCGAGGCGGCTCCCTGCGCGCCTCCTGCTCCTTCCGCACCGCCTCCAGCTCGTCGGGGGTGCACCAGCAGCGGTAGGCATGTCCGCTCTCCACGAGCCGATCCGCCTCGCGCGCGTAGCGCTCCATGCGCCGGCTCTGCCGGTAGGGACCATGCGGACCGACGTCATCCCCTCCGGCCACCTGCGGCCCCTCGTCCCAGCTGATCCCGAGCCAGTGCAGGTTGTCGATGATGTCCCGCTCGAACTCGACCGTACTGCGGGCGGTGTCGGTGTCCTCGATGCGCAGCACGTACGTCCCGCCCACGTGGCGTGCGGCGAGGAAGTTGTAGAGGCTGGTGCGAGCCGTGCCGATGTGCAGCGGGCCGGTCGGGCTCGGCGCCATCCGCACGCGGACTGGTCGATCGGTGGTGGAGGCCATTCGGCACCGATGCTAGCAGGCGGCATCCCCGGCCCGGACCGGGGGTAGGCGCGCGCCGGGTGCGGGCATATCATCGGCACCTGTATCGAGGAGCCTCCCATGGCCGACGACGCGAAGCACGATGCCCCGAAAGCCTCGAAGGCACGCGGGCGCGGCGCCCGCAAGGATGACTACACCGACGACGAGCGCAAGGGATTCGGGATCTGGGTCGAGCTGGGCGCTCGGGATCCCTCGCAGCAATGGATCATCGACGGCAGTCTCAGCACCCGCTGGGAGCGGCGCGACCCCAGCGGCTCGCCGTGGATCAAGAAGCTGCTCATGAACCCGCTTCGGGTGCTCCTGGCGGAGAAGGTGCCGGGATTGCACGCGAAATCCCGCATCACCACCACGATCCTGCATCACCATCGCGGGCTCGAATACCGCATCATCAGCACCACCGTCACGGTCGAGGAGGAGACCGGCGACGCCTCGATGGTGATCGACAAGGAGACCCCCGGTTCGTACTGACTGATCGATGCGCTGCGCGGTTTGCGGTACCGAGCACGCGGACTCGGCTCGCTTCTGCGGAGCCTGTGGCGCGTCCGTCGTGCCGAGGTGTCCGCAGTGCGGCGAGGCCACCTCGCCCGGCCTCCGGTTCTGCACCCGCTGCGGTGCCGCACTCGAGCCGGACAGGCGGTCGGAGACCGTCGAGGATCCTGAACCGAGCGCCGAGCGGCGGCGGGTCTCGGTACTCTTCGTCGACCTCGAGGACTTCACCACGCTCGCCGAGACCCTCGACCCCGAAGAGGTCAGGACCGTCCAGTCGCGCTACTTCGAGACTGCGCGTTCGGTGATCGCGCGCTTCGACGGCACGCTTGAGAAGTTCATCGGCGACGCCGTCGTGGCCATCTGGGGCGCACCGCTGGCCCACGAGGACGATACCGACCGGTCGGTCGGTGCCGCCCTCGCCCTGGTGCACGAGATCGGGCGCCTCGGCGGAGCGGCCGCGCGTCACCGGCTCGCGGGGCGCGCCAGCGTGGCCACCGGTGAGGCGGCCATCAGCGTCGGATCGGTCGGGCAGGGCATGGTGGCCGGCGACCTCGTCAACGTCGCGGCCCGGTTGCAGGGACACGCACCCTCCGGCGGCGTGCTCGTCGACGAGATCACCCGCCTGCTCGCTCCGGAGGCCGCCATGTACGAGCCGGCGGGCGAGCTTCAGCTCAAGGGTCGAGCGAGACCGGTGCTCGCCCACCATGCACGGCCACGCGACGTCCCGGCAGCGGGGCGAGGCACGCACGGTGGGCCGTTCGTCGGCCGCGACCAGGAGCTGCGGGAGCTGGTGGAGCTGTTCGACGGGGTGGTCCGGGATCACCGCCCCCGCCTGGTGTCGATCAGCGGCATCGCCGGCATCGGCAAGAGCCGGCTGGCCTGGGAGCTGTTCGGCGCGCTTGGAGCGCGGCCCGCACCCATCGCCTGGCATGCCGGGCGGGCGCCGGCCTATGGCGAGAACATCACGTTTGCCGCCGTGGCGGAGATGGTGCGCCACAGGATCGGGGCACCCGGGGACACATCGTCCGAGCTGACGCGTCGCCAGCTCGCCGCATCGCTCTCGGAGCTCGTCCGGGACGACGAGGAGCGCCGCTGGCTGGAGCCGCGGGTCGCGGCGCTGCTGGGAGAGGAGCGGCTCGACGCCTTCGAGCGAGATGAGCTGTTCGCGGCGTGGCGTCGCTACTTCGAACGCGTCTCCGAGGCGAGCCCGGTCGTGCTCGTCTTCGAAGATCTGCAGTGGGCCGATCCGGCCCTCGCGGTCGACGAGTGCGATCTCGCCGAGCCGTGACGCGCCGTCGTCCTTCGCCGCCGCGGCGCGCAGCGCGTCCGCGCCCGTGGTCGCGTCGATCTTGACGGCGCGGCCGCGCTCGAACTCGATCCGGATCCCGTCCATGAACGACCCGTAGAGCTCGAGCGGCATCGTCGCCGACACGTA
>JAHWJN010000196.1 GCA_019348395.1 Chloroflexota bacterium | reverse complement strand
CGGGATCAGCAGGATTCGGGATGCGCAACAGCGCCTCGTCGAGCTCCGCCTCGACCGTTGCCAGCTCCGCGTCGATCGCGTCGATCCGCTCCCCCACCCGGGTGGACGCCGCCTTGAGCTCGGCCACATCGGCGCCGTTCGGGTCGGCGCCGCCTCGGATCGCCTCGCCGATGCGCTTCGAAGCCGTGTTGCGCTCGGCCTTGAGGCCGTCGCCCTCGGCCAGCAGCGCGCGGCGGCGCTCATCGAGGGAGAGCGCGGCGTCCACGACCGACGGGTCCTCGCCCTTGTCGAGCGCACCCTTCCGGATCACGTCGGGCTCCTCGCGGAGCCGTTGCAGCCCGACGCTCACGATCCGGGGCTCCGGGCCGGTATTGCACCCCGTGGAGATATCGGCGAAGCGCAATCCCGTCGCTGGCCATGCACTGCGGTGGGTTGAACCGGCGGCCATGCTGGCGGCCCGGAGACAGCATGGGTGGCCGTTACCTCCATCCGGCGCAGCAGGCGGGCTCGTCGGCGCCAGTTCATCGGACGGCGGTCCCGGCGGCCGCCTCGACCAGGCGACGCTGCACGAATCTCGGGTCGAGCGACGCGATGAGCCAGCCGGCGCGCGGCCCGTTCGGCCGGCCGAGGAAGGCGAGGTAGATCGCCCGAAAGGCGTCGCCCGCACCCAGGCCCAGCTCCCTGGCGGTGGTGAAGATGGCCGCCTGCCACGCCTCGCCGGATGCCGGCGCGTCCTCCGCGGTCCGGCTCGAAAGCTCGCGCAGGTAGCCGCGCTGCGCATCGGTCAGGTCGGCGGCAGCATCGGGGAGCGCGTCCTGAACCGCCAGGCGCGCCGAGTCGGGCGCATAGGACTCGAGCCATGCCCGCGCGGCGCGGCGACGCTCCTCGACGATCTGCGCCTCACGATCGGTGAGCGGCTCGCCCTTCTCCGCGGTCACGCGCTCGACCACGTCGACCCCGGGGATCTGCTCGAGCAGCGCGAGGTGGCTGAACGCGGGGCGATAGGCGGCCGCCTCGCTCCCGACATCGGCATCCGGCTCCACCTGGCTGTACCCGTAGACCCGCTCGTGGTGCGGTGGGAGCTCCCCGCGCACCTCGCGGCCGGCCGTGGCGGCCGCCAGCCGGTCGGACTCGTCGAACAGACGCGGGATGGCATCGGTCCCGTGCGGGTCGAACTCGATCGCGGTGTTCGGCCTGGGGCGCAGGAACAGCAGGCGCAGCTGCTCGGGCGGGATGACGTCGGCGATCTCGGCCGCCGCGGCGCCGAGGCCCTTCGAGGTCGACATCTTCTTCCCGCCGATGTTCAGGAACTCGTAGGGGACGTTCAGGGGCGGCTCGTTGCCGAACACCTCGCGCGCGATCGCATCGGATCGGTCACGCGAGCCGCCCTTCGTCGAGAGGTCCTTGCCGGCGGGCTCGATGGTCACGCCGAAGAGCTCCCACTTCGCGGCCCAGTCGACGTTGTACGGGAGCTTGGCGCGTCCGCCGTACGGCGACGTCTCCCCCGCATGTCCGCAGCCGGTGGCCCACTCGCGCAGGTCCGGGCGGCACTCGTAGCGCACGACCTCGCGCCCCGGGTCCCAGCCGACCACGATGGTCGTGCCGATCCTGCCGCACGACTCGCAGATCACCATGGCCGGGTGCCAGTCGTCGGGATGGTTGACGTTGGCCACGCGGCGGTAGATGTCGCGGATGGTCGCGGCCGCGTCGAGCGCACGACGCAGGAACGGGTCCATCGCGCCCGAGCCGTAGACGTCGCTCATCCAGTAGTAGGTGTCGGGACGGATGCCGAGACCGTCGAAGGTGTCGACGAAGACCCCGGCGAAGTGGCGCGCGTACGACGGATGGCAATCGCCTGCCGGGTCCGGCACGTGCGCGAGCGGCACGCCCATGAAGCGGTCGATCGCGTCGGGGGTGAGCAGCGCCTGCGCGTCCATCGGGTCGAGGTCGTCGACGCCGTAGCGCAGCTCCACGTCGGAACCGGCGGCGCGCAGGGCGCGGGCGATGGTGTCGACCACCACCGGGCCGCGCAGGCTGCCGACATGGACGGTCCCCGACGGCGTCTTCGAGTCGTTGACGACCTGGCGGCCGGAGGCCGACGCCGCGAGCTCGTCAGCCCAGAACACGATGGGTCCTAGCCGACGCGGACGAGCGTGTACTCGATCGGGCCCGCCGGAGCCTGGACGGTGACGGTGTCGCCCTTCTTGCGGCCCATCAGCGCGGCACCGACCGGCGACTCGTTGCTGATCCGGCCCTCGCGCGGGGCGGCCTCGGCCGATCCGACGATGGTGAAGGTCTCCTCACCGTCCGCGCCCTTGATGACCACCTTGGAGCCGATCCCGACGCTGTCGCCGTTCGCCTTCTCGATGACCGCCGCGTTGCGCAGCTGCAGCTCGAGCGTCGCGATGCGGCCCTCGAGGAACGACTGCTCCTGCTTGGCGTCTTCGTACTCGGCGTTCTCCGACAGGTCGCCATCCAGCTTCGCCTCGTGGATCCGGGCCGCGACCCGCGGCCGGTCGACGGTGATCAGCTGATGGAGCTCCGCCTTGAGCTTTTCGAGCCCCTCGGCCGTGAGGTAGACAGGCTTGGTGTTCATGGGTCGCGGCCCCTCCACTCGCTTGGCTGCGGCGCCTCCCGGTGAGGCCCCCTCGTCGGTGGGGAATCAACGAGGCGGTTCCGCGTGCGCTGATAACAAAAAACGCTCCAGGTCACCCC
>JAHWJN010000195.1 GCA_019348395.1 Chloroflexota bacterium | reverse complement strand
TCCGCTGGCTGAGGCCCGGCGAGAACGGCTCGAGGCGAAGGAGACCGGGCGGATTCGGGAACATCGGGCGCGGATTCGGCTCCGCGAAGCCCTCTCCCTTCAGCAGCCCGAGGAAGACCGCGGTGTGTCGGCGAGCCATGTCGGCATCGGTCTCGCCCTCGCGCGGAACGTGGCCGAAGTGGCGGTAGCCCTCGATCACCTGCTCCGGCGACCCCCGGCTGATGCCGAGCTGGAGGCGACCGCCGGCGATGAGGTCCGCGGCGCCGGCATCCTCGGCCATGTAGTGCGGGTTCTCGTAGCGCATGTCGATCACGCCGGTTCCGATCTCGATCCGGCTCGTCCGTGCCCCCACCCCGGCGAGGAGCGGAAATGGCGAGGCGAGCTGCCGGGCGAAGTGGTGGACGCGGAAGTACGCGCCGTCGGCGCCGAGCTCCTCGACAGCGACGGCCAGCTCGATCGACTGCAGGAGAGCGTCCGACCCCGAGCGCACCTGCGAGTACGGCGACTCGGACCAATGGCCGAAGGAGAGGAAGCCGATGCGCTTCACGGTAGGCCGCTCCGGGACGAGTGAGGTGGCCGATTCTACGCGGGGCAGGCGGCAGGCGCAGAAGGCGCTTCTGGCCGGCTCACGGACACATCCCTTCGTGCGGACACGTCATTGCGTCGCGTGGCGGCACGCTGGCTCCCTCGAGCAGGGCCCTGTCGCCGACGCCGAGCCGTCGCCGGTTGCACCCGCCTCACCGATGCGGCGTGGTCTGGCCCGTGTCGAAGACCTCGATCGACGGCCGACGCCGCATCCCCCGGAGGACGAGCGCCGCGACGCCGGCCGTCAGCACGCCGAGCGCGCCGATGGCCCCGAAGCCCCACCCGAAGCCGGCCGCGTCGGCGATCCCCCCGGTCAGGATCGGTCCGACCGCCAGCCCGCTCGACAGCGACGTGCCATAGCCGCCGAGGCCGGTGGCGCGGACGTTCGGACGTGCCACCTCGCTGATCGTCACCTGGACCAGCATGAGCGTGAAGGCGAGCATGAGCACGCTCGCGACCATGATGGCCACGAGCGCGGGCACGGTGTCCTGGAGCCCCAGGATCATGACCATCGCGCCGTATCCGGCGGCGCCTGCCGCGGCCGCGACTGGCGGGACGTGTCGCCGGTCGATGAGCCGGCCGAGTGGCACGCGCGACGCGCCGTTCGCGAGCGACTGGCTGGCGAGGATCAGCCCGACCGTCCCGGCTCCGAGCCCGATGCCCGTACCGAACAACGGGAACATGCCGCTCACCGCGCCCCAGGGCACGCCGATGGCCAGGGCCGCCAGCCACGACCCGACGATCGCGCGCTGGCGGGCGACCTCGCCGATCATGGCCGGCAGCCGCGCGAAACGGACCCGGCGACGTTCCGTGTCCGGCAGGAAGAGCGAGGCGCCGAGGGCGACGAGCCCCAACGCGGATGCGACCAGGAAGGTGGGCGCCGGTCCGCCCCACTCCCACACAAGGCCGCCGATCGCCGGCCCTGATGCGACACCGGTGTGGGTGAAGAGCGTGAGCCATCCGAACGCGCTGCCGCGCGACTCCGGAGCGGCACTCTGTGCGACGTAGGCTCCGACCGCGGGCAGGAAGAAGGCCGACGCCGCGCCCGATGCCACGGCCCAGGCGTAGTACGGGACGGTGGTGCCGCCGGCGACCGCGAGGAGCGGCAGGAGGTTGATCACCGCGTTCGCCACCGTGGCGATCAGCAGCACCCGGCGCGTTCCCCAGGCATCGGTCAGCGTCCCGACGGGGAGCTGGAGGAACGCCTGCAGCCCCGCCCGGATCGTGGCGAGCAGGCCGGCCTCGGTCGCGGTCCCCCCGAGCTCGACGACGTGGAGCGGCATGGCGATGAACGCCGCCCAGCCGCCGACCCAGAAGGCGTAGGTCGCCAGGTACGCCGGCCAGAGCGGCGAGGCCCGCGACGCGGCGGGCCCGCTCATCGGACAGCGAGTCCCTCGCGGAGCGCGCCGAGGAATGACACCGCGTTGGCGCCGAGCGCCGAGACGGCGTACCCGCCCTCCTGCAGCACGACTGCCGAGCATCCCAGCCCGGCGATCCGCTCGGCGATCGCGGCGTAGTCGTCCGTCCGCAGCGCGAGGTCGCAGATCGGATCGTCGTGGTAGGTGTCGAAGCCGAGCGAGATGACCAGCGGTGCGTCCGGATTGAAGGCGCCGATGGCGCGCAGAGCCTCGTCGAGGGCTGCGAGGTAGGCCGGGCCGTCGGTGCCCGGCGCCAGCGGCAGGTTCAGCGTCGCGCCCTCGCCCGGACCGGCCCCACGCTCGGCGGCGAAGCCGGAGAAGTACGGGTACGCGCCGGCCGGGTCGCCATGGAGGCTGACGTACAGCACGTCGCCACGCTCCCAGAAGATCTGCTGCGTCCCGTTGCCGTGGTGGAAGTCGACGTCCAGGATGGCCACCCGCTCGGCGCCGCGGTCGATCATCGACTGCGCGGCGATGGCCGCGTTGTTGAAGTAGCAGTACCCGCCGATCAGATTCCGGCCGGCATGGTGGCCCGGTGGGCGGCACAGGCCGTACGCGAGTGGCTCGCCGGCGAGCACGCGATCGACCGCGGTGAGCGCGATGTCGACCGCCGTCCGGGCCGCCCCCGCCGTGCCCTCCACGATGGGCGTGGCGGTATCGAAGCAGTACGCCCCGAGCCGGTGATGCCGGCCGGGCGGGAGCTGCTCGAGCGCCATGCGGCCG
>JAHWJN010000194.1 GCA_019348395.1 Chloroflexota bacterium | reverse complement strand
CCGAGGCCTGCAGCGCGCACGAATTGACCTTCATCGGGCCGCGGCCCGAGGTCCTCGAACGGTTCGCGTCGAAGTACGCCGTGCGGCGGATGCTCGCCGCGAACGGACTCCCGACCGTGCCGGGCAGCCGGGGCATCCTCAGCGACATGCGCGACGCCCTGGAGCAGGCGGCGGAGGCCGGCTACCCGGTCCTCCTCAAGCCGTCGGCCGGCGGTGGGGGCAAGGGCATGCGGCTGGTGCGCAGCCCGCGCGAGATGGAGCAGTCGCTGCCCCTGGCGCGCTCTGAGGCCCAGGCGGCGTTCGGCGACGACAGCATCTACTTCGAGAAGTGGATCGAGGAATCCCGCCACGTCGAGGTCCAGGTCCTCATCGACCGGCACGGTCACGGCATCCACCTCGGGGAGCGCGACTGCAGCGTGCAGCGTCGCCACCAGAAGATCATCGAGGAGGGACCGTCGCCGGCAATGGATGACCCTGCGCGCGAGCGGCTTCGCGACCTGGCGATTCGCTCCGTGGTGGCGGCCGGCTACGAGAACGCGGGCACCCTCGAGTTCCTCCTCGACGCGAAGGGGAACTTCTACTTCATCGAGATCAACTGCCGAATCCAGGTGGAGCACCCGGTGACCGAGCTCATCACCGGCGTCGACCTCATCGCCGAGCAGATCCGGATCTCGGCCGGAGAGCGGCTCAGCATCGGGCAGGGCGACGTCCGCTTCCGTGGCCATGCCATCGAGTTCCGGATCACCGCCGAGGACCCGAGTGACAACTTCTCACCGCAGACCGGCGAGGTCGAGTCCCTCATCCTGCCGGCCGGGCCCGGTGTGCGGGTCGACACGCACCTGTACCCCGGCTACGAGATCCCGCCGTTCTACGACAGCCTGCTCGCCAAGCTGGTCGTGTGGGGCGAGACCCGCGAGGTCGCCATTGCCCGGGGCCGGCGCGCCCTCGCCGAGTTCGAGATCGACGGCGTGAAGACGAACCTGCCGTTCCACCGCGGGATCCTCACCAACGACGCGTTCCTGGATGCCCGTGTCAGCACCAACCTGCTCGACCGCGTCGGGCCGGCGGCCTTCGTGGCATCGTGAGCGAAGCGAAAACGGAGACCAGTACCGATGAGGCGCCGATGACGAGCGATCCCCCGACGCTGCCCCTCGAGGCGGCCGACATCATGCGCATCCTGCCGCACCGCTACCCGTTTCTCATGGTGGACCGGGTGGTGGAGCTCGAGCCGGGCAGGCGGGCGGTGGCCGTGAAGGCGGTGACGGCCAACGAGCCGCAGTTCACCGGGCACTTCCCAGAGCGTCCCATCATGCCGGGCGTGCTCATGGTCGAGGCTTTGGCACAGACCGCCGGCATCGCGGTCTACACGCTCGACGAGTACCGCGGCAAGCTCGGCCTGTTCGCCGGCATTGACGAGTGCCGCTTCAAGCGCATGGTGGTGCCCGGCGACGCGCTGCGGCTGGAGGTGACCGTCGAGAAGCTGCGCGGCATGTTCGGGCGCGTGCGCGGGGTGGCCAGCGTCGAGGGCGAGACGGCGGTCGAGGCCACGCTGTCGATCATCATTCCGCGCGACCAGTCGCTCGGCGGGGGGGCGGCCGATGCGTGACGGGGAGCGCCGCGTGGTCGTCACCGGCATGGGCGCCGTCACTCCGCTGGGCAACGACGTCGCCTCGTTCTGGGACGGGTTGGTCGACGGACGCAGCGGCATCGGGCCCATCACGGTCTTCGATCCGGTCAACGTGCCGAGCAAGATCGCGGGCGAGGTGCGCGGCTTCGACGCCGACGCCATCATGCCGAAGAAGGAGGTGCGTCGGAACGACCGGTACGTGCACTTCGCCTGGGCGGCGACGGCGGAGGCGATGCGCGACGCCGACCTGCCGAACCCCATCGTCGACGAGGCGCTCGCCTGGCGCACCGGGGCGATCATCGGGTCGGGCATCGGCGGGATCAACACCATGATCCGCGACATCATCGAGGCTCACGACCTCGGGATCGACCGCATTGGTCCCTTCCTGGTCACGGCAATGATCCCGGACATGGCGGCCGGCTACATCGCCATCTACGCCAACGCGCGCGGACCGAACTACGCGACCGTGTCGGCGTGCGCGACGAGCAATCACGCGATCGGCGACGCGTTCCACATCATCCGGCGTGGTGAGGCGCGCATGATGATCGCCGGCGGGACGGAGGCGGCCCTCACCCACATCTCGTTCGCGGGCTACTCCGCCGCGCGCGCCCTCGCCACCGAGTACGACTCGCCCGAAACGGCGTCCCGCCCCTTCGACGCGCGGCGGAACGGGTTCGTGCACGGGGAGGGTGCGGCGATCCTGGTGATGGAGTCGCTCCAGAGCGCACGCGCCCGCGGCGCGCCGATCCTGGCGGAGGTGCTTGGCATGGGGATGAGCTCCGACGCACACCACATCACCGCGCCGCGCGAGGATGGGGCCGGCGCGGCGAAGGCCATGGGAAGGGCGCTCAGGAACGCCGGGATCACGCCGGACGAGGTCGACTACATCAACGCGCACGGGACCTCGACCCCGCTCGGCGACATCGCCGAGACGCGCGCGATCCGGGCGCTGTTCGGCGAGCATGCGGACGGGCTCATGGTCTCATCGACCAAGTCGATGCTCGGCCACTCCCTCGGTGCCACGGCGGCGGTGGAGGCGGGACTGACGGTGCTCGCGCTCCATCACGGCATCGTTCCGCCGACCATCAACCTGACCGATCC
>JAHWJN010000193.1 GCA_019348395.1 Chloroflexota bacterium | reverse complement strand
TCCGGGACGGCGAGTACGAATCCCACCTGTGGCGCCGTCCGCTGGGCGGCGGGCGCGGCCGCCAGCTCACCCGGGGGCGCGTCCGCGACGGATCGCCCGAGATCTCGCCCGACGGCACGCGCGTCGCCTTCATCCGTTCGCGAGTCGGCGAACCCGACGCGGTGGGCCAGGCGTGGATCCTGCCCCTCGACGGCGGAGAGCCCTGGCCGCTGACCTCTCTGCCCCACGGCGTGAGCGGAGTGCGCTGGAGTCCGGACGGGCGGCGCCTGGCGCTGGTGGCACAGGCGGGGGATCAGCGGTTCATCGTCGGCGAGGAGCGGAAGGGACGCTCGCCGATCGCCCGCCGCATCACCCGGCTCGATTACCGTGACGACGAGAGCGGGCACGTCACGCGCCGCGCGCAGCTCTGGGTGGTCCCGGTCCGACCCGGCGCCACGCCCCGGCAGCTGACGAGTGGCGACCACGATGTCATTCATCCGGCCTGGTTCCCCAACGGATCACGCATCGCCTTCGCGGCCGACCGCGGCCCGGACACGACCATCCAGCCGCGACTGCAGCTCTGGTCGGTCGGAACCGAAGGGAGCCGGCCGCGCATCCGTGAGCTCGCCAGCCTCGCCGGTGACGCGGACCGGCCGGCACTGTCCCCCGACGGCCGATTCCTCGCCTTCGTCGGCACCGACGTCGCCGATCCACCGGACGACGAGGCCCCGCAGCTGTGGATCGTGGAGCTGCCCTCCGGCCGTCCGCGCTCCCTCACCGCGGGGCTCGACCGACCGGTCGGCGAGTGGGCCTGGTGCGACCTCGTCACGGCCGAGGACCGCTCTGGCCCGGTGTGGCTCGACGACGGGTCGCTGGCCATCCTGGTCGGTCATCGCGGCCGCAACATCCCCTACCGCGTGACCGTCGACGGCACGGCCGAGCCGATGCTCGATCCGGAGACGCGCATCGCCGCGGCGGGCATCGCCGCGGCCGGCGATGCGGTCGTCATCAGCGCGGGGCTCGACGGGTCGGCCGGCGAGCTGTGGACGCTGGCGGGCGGGCAGCTGCGCCGGCTGACCACGGAAGGCTCGGCATGGCAGCGCCGCTTCCCCGGCGTCGAAATCACGGAGCTGGCACTCGACGGACCGGGGGGACCCATCCAAGCATGGGTCGCGTCGCCGGTCGGCGCCGGCCGCCGCCGGCTGCCGACGGTGCTGCATGTCCACGGCGGACCCACCGGTGCGTGGGGCCCGGGCGGGACGATGGACGCCATGGCACTGTGCGGCGCCGGGTTCCGCGTCGTCATGCCGAACATACGCGGCTCGGCGACCTTCGGCTCCAGCTGGGTCCGGGAGCTGCGACGCGGCTGGGGAAGCGTCGACGCGGAGGACGCGATGGCGACCATGGACTCGATGGTGGAGCGCGGCCTGGCCGATGCGGATCGGCTCTCGGTCATGGGCCTGTCGTACGGCGGCTTCATGACCCAGTGGCTCATCGGCGTCACCGATCGCTTCGCGGCGGCATGCTCGGAGAACGGCGTCGCCAACCAGGTGAGCGCCTGGGGCAACTCCTACTTCGGGGTGCACTACAACCGGCGGGCCGGCCTCGGCGACCCGCTGAGCGATGCCGGCATGCGCGCCCTGTGGCGATCCTCACCACTGCGCAACGCGTCGAACGTCCGGACGCCGCTGCTCATGCTGCAGGCGGAGGAGGACCGGATCTGCCCGCCGGCCGACAACGAGCAGCTCTTCACGGCCCTGCGCGTCCTTGACCGCACCGTCGAGTACGTCCTCTACCCCGACGAGCACCACGAGATGCGCACCTCCGGGCGACCGGACCGGCGCATCGATCGCATGGAGCGGATCCTCGCCTGGTTCCGCACCCACGCGCGGCGACCCTAGGCGGCGGGAGATTTCCGGCTGAGCCGATCGGCGAGGCCGCCGATGGTCAGCGCCAGGCCCAGCGCGATGATGCCGATGGCCGCCACCACCCGGAAGGCCTCCCCGCCGAAGGCGGTGGCGAACACGAGATAGGCCACCACGCCTCCGACGGCGATTCCGGAGCCGATCCACTTGAAGGCCGGCGCGTCGGCGATCCAGCCGGCCGCGTACATGCCGAGCCCGAAGCTGAACGGCAGCACGCTCCACAGGTAGCTCCAGGCGCTCCATCGGTCCGTGAGGCTGGTGTACAGCAGCGCGGCGCCCACGCCGGCGAG
The DNA here is from genome assembly GCA_019348395.1 of Chloroflexota bacterium. GTDB lineage: Bacteria > Chloroflexota > Limnocylindria > QHBO01 > QHBO01 > JACDBZ01. The sequence goes on along the minus strand of JAHWJN010000193.1, from coordinate 553 downwards.
CATCGCGCCGGGAATCGCCATCCCGGCGCGGAGCCTCGGATGCTGCCGTCCCACGAAGCTCGGCACCAGGAAGAAGAGCGACAGCCCGATGATGACGATCGGCCACCAGCGCAGGACGTCGTCGCCGATGCCGAGTCCGCGCACGAAGTCGATCAGCGGCTCGCTGGCCAGGACCAGGACGCCGATTCCCAGCAGGACGAGGCCGGCGATCAGCTCGATCGTGCGGCTCACATCTCTCCTTCGAACGGAGGCTGCGGCATGCGGAGGTCGCGATCCCTGCGGTAGCCGAGCAGGTAGTCGGCCTGCATCAGGGTGTGGATCTGGCTGGTTCCCTCGTAGATCACGGACCCCTTCGAGTTGCGCAGGTAGCGCTCGACCGGGTACTCGTTGCTGTAGCCGTATGCGCCGTGGACCTGGATGGCGTCCATGGCCGAGGCGACGGCGTGATCGGTGCAGAACCACTTGGCCAGGCTCGTCTCGCGGGTGTTGCGCTCGCCACGGTTCTTCTTCCAGCCGGCCTTCCACACCAGCAGGCGTCCCGCCTGGATGCCCT
>JAHWJN010000192.1 GCA_019348395.1 Chloroflexota bacterium | reverse complement strand
CGATCGCCCGGCGCAGCCGATCGATCACCGTCTCCACCACGCCGTCCGGGTAATCGACGCCCTCCTGGTTGTGCATGAGCACGAGATGCGCGTCTCCGGCCGCGGCCGCGTCAGCCGTGCCCGGATCTGTCCGCCCGCCCGACACGTCGTTGACCATTCCGGCGCCGGCCTCGACCGCCGCCCGCGCCACCGCCCCCTTGGTGGTGTCGATGCTGACGAGCGCCCGGTCGCCGAGCTCGCGGACGATGGCCCGCACGACGGGGATGGCCAGGGCCAGCTCGGTGGCCTCGTCGACGTCGGGATGCTCGCCGTACGCGGCGCGCGGACGGCTGGACTCCGCGCCGACGTCGATGATCTCCGCGCCGGCATCCACGTGCGCGCGGGCCAAATCCAGCGCCGCTGCCATGATCTCGTCGGCCGAGCGCTCGGACCGCACCAGGCCGTCGCCCGAGAACGAGTCGGGGGTGAGGTTGACGATCCCCATCACGTAGGTGCGCTCGCCCCATCGGAGCTCGACGGCCATGGATCCTCCTCGGCTGTGCCGGTGATCATGCCCCGAACGGCACCGACCAGGTAGAGGGAGCCGGCGACCACGGTCAGGCCGGCGTCGCTCATGGCGAGCGCGGCCGCCGGGTCGGCCGCCGTCCGCGCATCCTGTCCCGAGATGCGGCGCCACGTCGCCGCCAGGGCCTGAGGCTCGCGTGCCGCCGGGTCTTCCACCCGCGTGAAGACGAACCTCGGGCCGATCGCGGCGAGCGCGCGCAGGACCGCGGCGACCCGCTTGCCACGCATGGCGCCGAAGATGATCGTGGGACGGTGCTCGCCCAGCTCCTCGAGGGCGGCGGCCAGCGCGGCCGCACCGGCAGGGTTGTGCGCGCCGTCGAGCAGCACCCGGTCGAGACCCACCGGGCTCCCATCCAGAAGCTCCAGCCGTCCCGGCCAGCGGACGGCGGCCAGTCCGGCCCGCATCGCCGATTCCGGGACGGCGATGCCGCAGCGCTCGCTGATGGCGTCGACCGTCGCCAGGGCAACCGCCGCATTCGCCCCCTGGTGACGTCCGAGCAGCCCGATGTGGAGATCGGTCAGCATGCGGTCCGGCGTGCGCGCATCGGCGAGGAGCCCCTCCCACCCCGAGTGCCGGACCGTCACCGCGTACGGCTGCCGCGGGCCGGCGCGCCGGAGCGGAACGCCCAGCGCCGCGCAGCGGTCGAGGATCGGTCGCAGGCCGCGGCCGCTGGCCCCGGTGACCGCGAGGTCGCCGCGCTTGATGATCGGCGCCTTCTCGCCGCCGATCGCGGCCAGCGTCGAGCCGAGGTACCGCTCGTGGTCGCGCTGGACGTTGGTGATGGTGGCAACGCCGAGGTCCAGCACGTTGGTCGCATCCAGCCGGCCCCCGAGCCCGACCTCCACGATGGCCAGGTCGACTCGACGGCGGGCAAGCTCGACCACGGCCGCGGCGGTGAGTGCCTCGAACTCTGTCGGCGGACCGACACGTCGCGCGACCCGGTCGATGGCCGGCAGGACGCGGCCGACGGCATCGGCGAACTCCCCGGTCCCGATCGGCTCGCCGTCCACGGCGATGCGTTCGCGGTAGCTCACCAGGTGCGGCTTTGGCATGGTGCCCACCCGGTGACCGGCGGCGTCGAGCATCGACCGCACCATGGCGACCACCGAGCCTTTGCCGTTCGTGCCGCCCACCAGTGCGCCGCGCAGGTCGCGCTCCGGGTGGCCGAGCTCCGCCATCAGGCGCTCGATGCGCTCGAGGCCCATGCTGATGCCGAAGCGACCGCGCTCGGTCAGCGCGGCGACCGCCTCCCGGTACGTCATCCGGTCCTGGTGGGTCAATCGGTCAGTCCGCGGCGTCCTCGTAGAAGACGCAGTCGGCGAACTGGCCGGTGAGGCACAGGTCGTTCACATAGCCATTGTCGAGATGCACGCCACCGCGCAGCTCGCATCGGGCGACCGTGCCCTCCTGCTTCATGAGTGTCCGCATGAGCTGTGGAGCCTGGATCGGGATGCGGCCCTTCGCGCCGTGGGTCAGGTAGAAATGCGGGCAGTGGTGTCGCCGTGGCTTCGTGTACCCCAGGGGCATACCGCGGCGGCCGACGTGGACGGTCAGCGGCTCGGCGGGTGCCGCCGCGCCGGCGAATCGCTTCTCTGCGATCACGCAGCGGCCGGGCTCGCACTCCTTGTCGTTGTAGCAGCACGCACGCGCCGGGCCGATGCCCTCCACCGCCCAGAGCTCCCAGCACGGGCGGCGCAGGATGAAGGCGGGGCACCGGTAGCGGATGGTGAGGTCGCAGTTCTCGACCTCCCAGCACATGGTGCGGCGGTCGGGGCCGCGCCGGTCCGGGGCGAATGGGTCGTCGCTCTGGCGGCGGTCGGCGCCACCACGACGTTCGGTCTTGATGATCATTGCGAGCTCGGGCAGCCCTCCTCGCCGGGGAGTGTAGCGGCTGAAGGCGCGGCTACGAGACTGCCGGCGTCACCGGCCGCCAATGCCAGCGCCAGTTGCCATTCCACCGACGAGCACGCTCGGGAGGGTTCGTCACCGTGCAGGGCGCCAGTCGGGCTGGCCCCACGACCGCGGAAGCACGCCTCCTGCGTCCGGAGGCTAGCCATGCTGGCGGTTGTCGTACGAATGTCGTCGGCCGCCGTGCACCTTCGCCGTGCGGCCAGCCTCACTGGCCCGACGCCATGAGCCGCCCGGCGGTGGGCGGGGGCCAGGTCAGGCGAGGAACTGGCTGAGCC
>JAHWJN010000191.1 GCA_019348395.1 Chloroflexota bacterium | reverse complement strand
TCCTCCAGGACAGCACCGCCGAGCGACCCTGCCGGGATCGCGTAGCCGGTCTCATAGAGGTGCTTCGCCATATCGAGGAAGTCGCTAAATACCTCAGCGGCGACGAGCTCAGAGGCGCGCCGCTACCTGGCCGACTTCGGCGCGCTGTGGCGCGACGACGACGTGCCTGCCCAGCTAAAAGAGGAAGCGGCGCGCGAAATCTTCGAGCGGATTGAGCTCGTCGGTGACAACGTAGTGGGCGTCCATCCCCGCGCCGAGCACGCGTGGCTGCTCGGGATGGCGGCGACCAAATCGGAGGACTTGGTATTGGTCGGGGCGAGAGGATTCGAACCTCCGACCTCCTGAACCCCATTCAGGTGCGCTACCAGACTGCGCTACGCCCCGACCGAGGGCACGAGTATAGCTTCAGGCGCCGCCGGTGCTCCCGAGCTCGTCCTTGGGGCTGCGAGACATGAGCGCGGCCACCGCCTCGAGGGGTGGGACGCCATCGAACACCACGGCACGCACCTGCGCGGCGATCGGTAGCTCGACCCCGTGTGCGGCCGCCAGCTCGAGCGCGCCGGTCACGGTGGCGATCCCCTCGGCCACGCCGTGAAGCTGGTCTCGTGCCTCCGGCCACGGAACGCCGGACGCGATCAGCTCCCCCGCGCGGCGATTGCGCGACAGCGGCGACATGCACGTGGCGATGAGGTCGCCGACGCCCGCCAGGCCGGCGAACGTACGCGGGTGCGCGCCCGCCGCCACCCCGAGCCGGGTGACCTCGGCCAGGCCGCGGGTGATGATCCCCGCCTTCGCGGAGTCACCGAATCCCAGGCCGTCTACCATGCCCGCTGCCAGCGCGATGACGTTCTTCAGCGCGCCGCCGAGCTCGACACCGATGACGTCGGGATTGGTGTAGACCCGAAATCGCTCGGAGCTCAGCACGCCCGCCAGCTCGGCCGCCAGGCCGGCGTCGGAGGAGGCGACCACCGAGCCGGCCGGTTTGCCGGCGGCGATCTCGCGGGCCAGGTTCGGCCCGGACAGCACGGCGATCGGGCGGTCCGGCAGCTCCTGTCCGATCACCTCGCTCATCCGCAGGTGGGTTCCCTCCTCGATCCCCTTCACCACCGAGAGGACCGGCGCGCCGGCATGCAGCCGCGGAGCGATGTCCCGAAGGGTCGAGCGCAGGTGCTCGGACGGGACGGCCACGACGTAGAACCGATGGGGCTCGCCGAGCTGTTCGACGTCGGTCACGACGCGCAGGTTCGGCGGGAAGGTGAGCCCGGGCAGGTACCGCTCGTTCGTCCGGCCGTGGGCCAGGCGCTGGCCGGAGCCCGACGACCGAGTCCAGAGGCTCACCGGTCGCTCCGCCTCCGCGAGAAGCATCGCCAGGGTGGTTCCCCAGGCACCGGCGCCGAGGATTCCGACCTGGTCGCTCATGCGTGCAGGGGCAGCTCGATCGTGAAGGTCGTTCCCTCCCCCTCGACGCTGTCGACGGCGAGGCGACCATGGTGGGCGTCGACCGCCCGCTTGACCGAGATCAGCCCCAGGCCGAGACCGCTCGTGCGACCGGACACGTTGCTGCCGCGGTGGAATCGATCGAACACGAGGGGAAGATCGGCCTTCGGGATCCCGATCCCCTGGTCCGCCACCGTGATGCGCGTGGTCTCGCCGTCGGCGCGGAGGCCGATGGTGATGGTGCCGCCGTCCGGGCTGTACTTGATCGCGTTCACCACCAGATTGTGCAGCGCCCGCTCCAATTTGGGGAGGTTCACTTCGGCCACCACCGGACCCGACGGGACGTCGGCGACCACCTCGTGGATGGAGCTCGTCGGGTCGTGGTGCTGGGCGATCTCGCGCAGGCGTGGCACCAGGTCGGACGGCGTCAGCTCCACCGGCTCGGCGCGCTCGTCGATGGCGGCATCGGTCAGCAGGTCGTCGAGCAGCGACGACATCTGGCGTGCCGCGGCATCGACCCGCTCGAGGTACGGGGTGAGGCGGTCGATGTCGACCGTCCCGCTCGTGGCCTGCCGCTCGAGGAGCTGGATGTAGCCCATCACCACGGCCAACGGCGAGCGGAGGTCGTGGGCGATCAGCGAGAGGGCGTCGTCCCTGGCCTGGCCGGCGGCACGGCGGCGCTCCTCGGCAGTACGCTCGGCGGCCGCGACCCGCTCGTCGGTGACATCCTGCCCGGAGCCGAGCATGCGGGCAGGCGTGCCATCGGCCCCCGCGAGCACGTGGCCTCGCCCAAGGATGGTGTGCACCGAGCCATCGGGATGAATCGCCCGGTGCTCCGTCTCGAAGGACGCCCGACGAGCGAGGGCTCCGTGCACGGCGGCACGCACCTCCTCTCGATCGTCCGGGTGAACGCGGGCCAGCGAGTCCTCCAGGGTGAGCGGCCGCGGATCCGGCTCCACGCCGTAGACCCGACAGAGCTGCTCGGAGAAGTAGAGACGGTCCGACTCGATGTCCCACTCCCAGGAGCCGATGCCGGACAGTGCCTCGACCTCGGCCAGCCGCCGCCCGGCGCGGAGGACGGCGCCATCGTCGTCACCTTCCAGGATCGGACGTGGCGGACGCTGCGGGTCGGGCGGTGAGGTGGGCATCGTTCGGCTCCGATCACGGGAACGCCCTCCATCAGGGAGAGCCCGGCGAGTATAGGGCGTGGACGGCCCACGGTCAGCGCCGCGAGCGGCCGGATCGGGCGCGGCGAGGTCGGGCGGAGCGTCGCGCGTCCTCTTCGGACTCGCGCTGGCGCAGGATGAGCCGGATCGGGGTGCCCAGGAACCCGTACTTCTC
>JAHWJN010000190.1 GCA_019348395.1 Chloroflexota bacterium | reverse complement strand
AGGCAGTCGTGCTTTACCCGCTCCAGCGCCCCGGCGCGTTCGAATTAGCGGCGCCGAGCGCCGCGCCGCAACAGCCGAAGCAGCCGGACCGAACCGCCGACGTCGCACGCGAGTAATTCTCATCCATGACCAAGGTCGAAGAACAACCGCAGCGAGCGCCGCAGCAGGCGACGGACGAGGAGTGGGTCAGTTCCGACGACCGCGCGATCGGCCGCGCCGTCAAATGGTCGGCGATCGCGCTGACGATCGCGCTGTGCGGGCTCGGCTTCGCCTACTACTGGGTCCACCGCGCGCCGCCGCCGCCGCCGGCGCGGTGGTCGCGGCCGTGGACGGGGGCGCCGCGAGGACGGATCGCCCGAGGCCGGGGCTGCCGGCGCCGGGGGGGAGGCGGCCGAGCCGGCCGAGGGCATCGGCTGGGAGGAGTTCGACGACCTGAGCCAGCTCGACGGGGCCGACGCGCCGGAGGAACGCGAGTACTCCTTCTCGGAGGCGGATCCCGAGACGCTGGCCGAGCTCGGGCTGAGCCCGGAGGAGGCGGAGGCACTGGCTGCCGCGCCGAGCGGCTCGGATGGTGGCGAGACGTCGACCGAGCCGGAGACGAAGCCGAAGTCACGCCGCACCTCGCGCACGAAGGCGCAATCCGCGGGCGAGCCCGACGCCGAAGAGAAGCCGAAGGCGCGCCGCACGACGCGCAAGAAGGCCGAGTCCACCGGCGACGCTGAGGCCGAGGAAAAGCCGAAGTCACGTCGCACCTCGCGCACGAAGGCGGAGTCCGCGGACAAGGCCGACCCCGAGGAGAAGCCGAAGTCGCGCCGCACGACGCGCAAGAGAACCGAGTCCGCCGAGGGCTCGAGCAGCGGTGCGTCCCCGGCCGGCGGCGAGGACGGAGAACCGCAGGGCATCTGGGGTCGCTTCCGCTCCGGACGGAAGCCACGTGAGACGTCCGGCAGCTGAGCGCGAGCCCCTTCACGCAGTGAGAGCCGGTCCCATCGGGACCGGCTCGCGCTGTACGGCGTCGGGGGCGCTACGCGGGCGACTCCCGGTCGACCGACTCGTAGGACTCGTTGATCGCATCGGCCGTGTCGTCGGCGGCCTGGTCCGCGACCTCGCCGCTGGCGGCCCCAGCCTCGGCGGCGGCCTCCTGGAGGTTCCCCCCGGCATCGGCCAGCGAGTCGGCGGCCCCATCCGCGTGTCCGTTGGCATCGCGCTGGAACATCGGGACCCACTCTGTGTCCTTGGCCTTGGTGGCGACCTCGTCCACCCGCGTCGCCAGCTCCTGGCGCATCTCGCTGCCACGCTTCGGCGTGGTGAGCAGCGCGACGATCGCGCCAGCCGCGGCGCCGAGCAGCAGGCCGAGGAAGAAGGCGCCCCAGTGACGCTCCTCGCGCTCCTTGAGGCCGAGTCGCACCGCCGCGCTCTCGACGAGCTCCTTCGACGCCGGTACCGCGGCGCCGGCCGCGCCGATGGCGACGGTTCGCTGCTTCCAGAGGTCGCGCAGCGTGGGGCGCAGCGAGCGGCGCCACGTCTGGTCGGACCACTTCGCCGCGTCGCTGGTGGCGCGACTCACGCGCTTCGCCGCATCGCGGCGGGCCGGGCGGGACTCACGCCACGCCTCGTCGGCGAGCTTGCCGACCTCACCACCGCGATCCGCGATGGCCGCGGCGATGTCCTGGCCGCGCTGGGCCATCTCCTGGGTGAACTTCGCATCGACCACGCGGTCGATCAGGGATCGGATGTTGTCGGCAATGTCATCGGCCGTCGATGCCGGACGCCCCTTGGCCATGGGTTCCTCCTTATTCGGCCGGGTACTGGGTGCACGAAGTATGCCACCAGTTCCGGTCTACACTCGACCGGTGATCCAGACGATGGACGAGCCCGGGTTCCTCAGCCTTGGCCAGCCGACTGCCCGGCGCATCGTGCGCCATGCCGCGGAGCGCGGGCGGCTCGGACGGACCCTGCTCGTCTGCGGACCGGCGGGCGCGGGCAAGGGCGCGTTCGTGGACGACCTGCTGGCCCTCGCCTTCTGCACCGATGCCGACCCGGTCGTCCGCCCATGCAACGCCTGCCGCGGGTGTCGGGATGCTCGTGCCCGGAGGCACCCGGACCTGGTGGTCGGGTCGCCGGAGGCATGGCGCGAGTCGCGCTCGACCGGTGAGAGCATCGTCGGGGCGGCACGGCGCTGGCTGCTCGAGGCTGCCGGCGCGCCGGTCAGCGCGGAGCGACGGATCGTCCTCATCGAGCATGCCGACCGGGCGAACGAGCAGACGCAGAACGCGCTGCTGAAGACCCTCGAGGAGCCCACCGACCGCCACACGTTCATCCTGGTCGCCGACGAGCCGTGGCGTCTGCTGCCCACCATCCGCTCGCGATCCCAGCCGGTGCGCATCGGGCGCGTGGCTGCCGGCGCGCTGACCGCCTTCCTCGTGGATCGCCGCCAGCTGCCGGAGGACCTGGCCGCCAGCATCGCCCGTCTCTCGCACGGCCTCGTCGGGCGCGCGGTTCGGCTGGTCGACCAGCGTGACCTTCTCGACTGGCGCCGCCGGGTCCAGGCCGAGCTCCTCTCACTGCTGCGGCATGGCCGCGCCGAGCGCTTCGGCGCGGTGCGCGACCTGCTCGACGAGACGGCGCGGCTCGGGGCCACGGCGCCGGTGCCGGAGGACGAGGAGGGAGCCCGGACGCCGGCCGCCGCCCAGCGCGCCGCCGCCACGCTCCTGGTCGAGGCGTGGCTCGAGCTCACCCGTGACCTCCTGGTGGTGACCGCGGGCCGCCCGGACCTGGCGCCGGGCGGC
>JAHWJN010000018.1 GCA_019348395.1 Chloroflexota bacterium | reverse complement strand
CGGGCGATCGTCGCCCGCATCCGCGAGGCACGCGAGGCGCAGGAGCGCCTCCAGCCCGAGATCGAGTAGGCGACGCGCGCACAGGACTACGGTCGCGCCTCGGAGCTCAAGTACGGCCGCTCGCGCGAGCTCACCGAGCAGCTCGAGTCCGCCGAGGCCGAGCTCAGGGAGCTGCAGACCTCCGGATCGGTGCTGCTCAAGGAGGAGGTGGACGCCGACGACGTGGCCGAGGTCGTGGCGCGCTGGACCGGCATCCCCGTCTCCCGCCTCCTCGAGGGCGAGACGGAGAAGCTCATCCACATGGAGGAGCGGCTGCATCGGCGGCTGGTCGGCCAGGACGAGGCGGTGGAGGCGGTGTCGGACGCCATTCGCCGCGCGCGGGCCGGCCTGAAGGACCCGAAGCGACCGATCGGCTCGTTCATCTTCCTGGGGCCCACCGGCGTCGGAAAGACCGAGCTGGCCCGCGCGCTGGCGGAGTTCCTGTTCGACGACGATGGGGCGCTGGTCCGCATCGACATGAGCGAGTACATGGAGAAGTTCTCGACCTCCCGCCTGGTCGGCGCCCCCCCGGGCTACGTCGGCTACGACGACGGTGGCCAGCTCACCGACACCGTGCGACGCAAATCGTACTGCCTGGTGCTCCTGGACGAGATCGAGAAGGCCCACCCCGAGGTCTTCAACATGCTCCTCCAGATCTTCGACGACGGACACCTGTCCGACGCCAAGGGCAGGCGGGTCGACTTCCGTAACACGATCATCATCATGACCAGCAATGTCGGCGCGGAGCTCATCGAGGGCGCCGAGGCCGGACCCGATGCGTTCGAGGGAGCCGCGGAGCAGGTGCGACTGGCGCTGCGCGAGCACTTCCGGCCGGAGTTCCTCAACCGAATCGACGAGATCATCGTCTTCCGGCCGCTGGACGAGTCGCAGCTGCGCGAGATCGTGGGCCTGCTCGTCACCAACGTCGAGCGGCGCCTGGCGGAGTCGCAGCTCACGCTGGAGGTGACCGATGCGGCCCTGACGCTGCTCGCGCGCGAGGGGTATGACCCCGTCTACGGCGCGCGTCCGCTGCGCCGGGCCATCCAGCGCGAGCTGGAGAACCCGCTCGCCAAGCGCATCCTGGCCGGGGAGTTCGTCCCGGGCGACACGATCGCCGTGGACGCCGGCTCCGATGGGACGCTCACCTTCACGAAGGCCCTCACCGCCGAACCGATCGCCGCCAGCTGATCACCCCCGGCCTCGCCGACTCGAAAGCTGCGCGCCAGGCGGCACGCACCGAACCCGTGGCGAGCTGACCGCCCGTCCACTCCGCCGACTCGCAATCTGCGCGCAATGAGGCACATTAGCCGGCCGATGAAGCGCTGCCGGGCTCTCCCCACGCTCGGAACAGCCTGACCGCGGCCGGGATGTCCGGACAACGTGCGTCAGAACGCACAAATGGCGAGTCGCGCGCCGGCGACTGGAACTCTGCGCGTCGGCTGGGCAGCGATTCGAGTCGCGTGGCGGTCTGCCCCCGCGCCCGATCTACGAGCCTCTGGACCCCACCACCGCCCGCTCCGGCGGCGTCTGCCTCATATATCGGGCAACAAGCCCGCCGAGGCGCTAGCGGTGCCTGCGGCGGCGGCCGGCGGGCGTCGGCTTGGGCCGCGAGCGCTCGTCGCGACGCGGCGGCGGGACGTATCGGCGGCGGCGGATCTCGTCGTTGGCGGCCGCGATCCGGGGCGGAAACTTCACGAACGCCGCGTAGGCTGCGATGCCCATTCCGGTCAGCACGATCACGAGCTGGAGGATCAGCGGCACGCCGATCACCACCAGCAGCGGGATGACTCCCCAGGTGACGATGATCGGCCAGAAGACCCACTCGTGCAGCGCGAGCAGCTCGGGATAGCGGCGATACCGGCGCTGGGCGAGGTTGTAGACCACGATCGCGCCGATGCTGATCAGGAGCCCGGCGACCCACATCCAGGTGAACAGGTCGGGGTAGGTGGCGGGCGTGAAGGGATCGGTGAGGACGTTCATCGGGGCCGGAGTCTAGCACCTATAATCAACGACCCCGAGGCTCCGACCCGAACCCGACCACGCACCGAGGACGTCGATTGCGCGCCCTTCTCTCCGTCAGTGATCGCGAAGGCATCGTCGAGCTCGCCCGCGGACTGACCGACGCCGGAATCGAGTGTTTCGCGACCGATGGAACTCGCTCCCACCTCGCCGAGTCCGGGATCGAGGGCATCCGACCCGTCTCCGAGCTGACCGAGACCGACGAGATCCTCGGCGGGCGGGTGAAGACCCTTCACCCCTCCATCTTTGCCGGTCTCCTCGCCCGCCGGGACCGTCCCGACCACCTCGCCGAGCTGGCGGAGCACGGCGTCGAGCAGATCGACGTCGTCGTCGTCAACCTCTACCCGTTCGCCCGCACCGTCCGAGATCCGGCCACGAAGCTCGACGAGGCGCTCGAGCAGATCGACATCGGCGGCGTGGCGCTCCTGCGCGCCGCGGCGAAGAACTTCCCGGGCGTCGCGGCCGTCTCGAGCCCGACCCAGTACGCATCGGTCCTGCGCGACATCAAGACGCGCGGCCAGGTGAGCCCGGAGACACGCCAGAAGCTGGCCGCCGATGCGTTCGCCCTGACCGCCGCCTACGACGGGCAGGTGGCGAGCTTCCTCAACGTGCAGGCGGGGACGGTGTTCCCGAGCCGCATGTCGCTGGTGGTGGAGAAGAAGGCCGACCTGCGCTATGGCGAGAATCCGCACCAGCTGGGCGCCTTCTACACCGATCCAGCACATGCCGGCGGCTCCATCAGCTCGGCCTGGGACGCTGATTTGGGGACGCCGAGGATGGCGTAGTAGTCCTTGTACTCCATCAGCGCTTCCAGTCACGCGCGCCCACGAGGCGAGGGCGCGCGGCAGGCGCCGTTGCGCCTCGCCACGTGACCTGCCCCGTCATCGGTGAGCCGTTCCTCAGGCCGGCTGGCCTGCCGGCGGCTGGTCGGCCGGACCGTCGCCCGTGGCGGCGATCGGCGCCTCGTCCTTCTTCTTGCGCGACCGCCGCGGTCGCCGCGCGACGCGTCCCTGCCGCTCCTCGCGCTCGGCCTTGATCCGGGCCGCCGGCCGGGGCGCATCGATGAGCGCCTCGGACAGCACCTGGTCCATGTTCTCGACCGGCACGATCCGGAGCTGCTCTCGCACCTCTTCGGGCACGTCGACCAGGTCCTTCTCGTTCCGCATCGGAATCAGGACGGTCTTCACCCCGGCGAGGTGGGCGGCGAGCAGCTTGGACTTCAGCCCGCCGATCGGCAGGACGCGGCCGCGCAGGGTGATCTCGCCGGTCATGGCGAGGTCTCGGCGCACCGGCTTGTCGGTGAGCAGGCTGGCCATCGCGGTCGCCATGGTGACGCCGGCCGACGGACCATCCTTCGGGGTGGCGCCAGCCGGAACGTGGATGTGCACCGTGGTCTTCTCGAAGGCGTTCGGGTCGATCCCGAGCTCCTTCGTCCGCGCCCGGATGTAGCTCATGCCGGCCCGGGCCGACTCCTGCATCACGCTGCCGAGCTGGCCGGTCAGGATGAATTCGTCCTTGCCCTCCATCCGGGTCGCCTCGACCTGCACGATGTCGCCGCCGGCGTCGCTGACGACCAGGCCGGTCACCATACCGATCTGGTCCTCCGCCTCCAGCTCGCCGTACTCGAAGCGGGCCGGCCCGAGGTACTCCTCGAGGTCCTCCGGCTTCACCACGACCTTGGTGGTCGGATCCGTGGCCACGCGGCGCGCGACCTTGCGGGCGATGTTGGCGATCTCGCGCTCGAGGTTGCGGACGCCCGCCTCGCGGGTGAACGCCTGGATCAGGCGCACCAGGGCGCTCTCCTCGATGCGCAGGTTCTCGTCAGTCAGGCCGTGGTTCTCCAGCTGCTTCGGCACCAGGAAGCGCTCCGCGATCCGGACCCGCTCGAGCTGCGTGTAGCCGGCGAGGTTGATGACCTCCATCCGGTCGCGCAGTGCCGGCGGGATGGTGTCGAGCATGTTCGCGGTGGCAATGAAGAGCACCTTGGACAGGTCGAACGGCACCTCCAGGTAGTTGTCCTGGAAGGAGTTGTTCTGCTCCGGGTCAAGCACCTCGAGCAGCGCTGAGCTGGGGTCGCCGCGGAAGTCCATGCCGACCTTGTCGATCTCGTCGAGCATGAAGACCGGGTTCGCGCTGCCGGCGGTCTTGATGTTCTGGATCACGCGGCCCGGCAGCGCGCCGATGTAGGTGCGCCGATGACCACGGATCTCCGCCTCGTCGTGGATGCCGCCGAGGCTCATCCGGACGAACTTGCGGCCCATCGCCCGGGCGATGCTCTTGCCGAGGCTCGTCTTGCCCACGCCGGGCGGCCCGACGAAGAGCAGGATCGGGCTTCGGATCTTCTCGGCCAGCTTGCGCACGGCCATGTACTCGACGATGCGCTCCTTCGGCTTCTCGAGGCCCCAGTGGTCCTCGTTCAGCACCTTCTCGACCTCCACCAGGTCGAGGTTGTCATCGGTCTCGACGCCCCACGGCAGGCTGACCAGCCAGTCGACGTAGGTGCGGATGACACCCTGCTCCGGGCTGGCGCTCGGGATGCGGCTGAGCCGGTCGACCTCCTTGAGGGCCTTCTCCTTGACCTCGTCCGGCATGGCGGACCCCTCGACCCGCTCGCGCAGCTCGTTGGCCTCCGCGACGCCGGGGTCGTCCTCGCCCAGCTCCTTCTGAATGGCCTTCATCTGCTCGCGCAGGATGTACTCGCGCTGGGTCTTGTCCATCTCGGACTTGACCTCGGACTGGATGCGTCCCTTGAGCTCGAGGACCTCGATCTGCTTGGCGAGGAAGCCGCTGGCCAGGCGGAGCCGATCGGCGACGTCGATCGTCTCGAGCAGCTCCTGGCGCTGCTCGGTCGACATCTCTGGGCTGTAGGCGGTCATGTCCGCCAGCAGGCCGCCATCCACGATGTTGCGCGCGGCGACCGCCACCTCCGGCGGGACCGATGCCCCCGAGTTCACGTACTGCTCGATCTGGCCGTGGATCGACGCCATGAGCGCCTCCACCTCGAGCGTCTTGGTATGGCTGTCGTCGATGACCTCGACGCGCGCCTCGAGATGCGGATCGGTCTGGAGCAGGTCGAGCAGCCGGATGCGGCGCTGTCCCTGCACGATGGCGCGGATCGTCCCGTCCTGGAGGCGGATGACCTGCGCGATCTTGGCGAGCGTGCCGACGGCGTACAGCTCGTCGACGCTGGTGATGTCCTCCTGCTCGGACGAGCGCTGCGTCACGAGCGCCACCGGCTGGGAGGTGCGGACGGCACGATCGAGCGCCTTCACGCTGCGGTCACGCCCGACCTGCAGCGGCACGATCATCTCCGGGAAGATGACGGTGTCACGCAGCGCGACGAGCGGCAGGACCTGGAGTCGCTCCAGCTCGGTGCCGTTCTCGTCCGCCGGCTCGGGACTCTCGTTCTGATTCTGGTGCTGGTCTTCGTTCTGGTTCTGGTCGTCAGTTGCCACGGTGGGTCGCTCCTTCAGCCGAATCGTCGACGGTCTGGGTCTCGGTCGCGTCGGGGTCGTCGGCGGCGAAACGCTCGATATCGTCCTCGTCGAACAGATCGTAGACCCGGATCTTGCCGGCCGCCTCGAGCTGAAGGATGACCCGCACGCCGGCGAGGTTGACTCGCTGCCGTCGGGTGAGGAATCGAATGATGCGAACGCGCTGGATGTCCGCCTCACTGTAGAGGCGGAGGTTGTTGCGTCGGATGGGACGGAGGAGGCCTTCCTCCTCGTAGATGCGCAGCGTGCGGGGATGGCACGAGGCCAGCTCCGCGGCGATGCTGATGATGTACCGGGGACGTGTCAGCGCGTCGCGGCGCGCCGGGCCGGTGACCGACGCCGGGCGCCGCGAGCGATGCACGTCAGGACGCCTCGTCGCCGAGGACCTTCTGGCCGTTGCCGCCGGCATTGATCCGAATCTGTCGCGGCTTCACTTCCTCCGCCTTCGGGATGCGAAGGGTCAGGATGCCGTCCGTGAACGTGGCGTCGGCCTGGTCCCCCTCGACCCGAACCGGAAGCTGCAGGCTGCGGCTGAACGCGCCGTAGCGCCGCTCTCGGTACAGGTACTGATCTCGCTCGACATCGTCATCGGCCTTGAACTCGCCCCGCAGGGTCAGGTTCTGGCCGGTCATGGTGATCTCGACGTCCTCGGCCTTCAGGCCCGGCAGGACGGCGGTCACCACCAGATCATCCGGAGTCTCGTGGACGTCAATGGCCGGCGTCACCGACTCGCCCCCGCTGATCGTGCGCCAGCTCATCGGGCTGACGAACGAATCCTCGAAGAGGCGATCCATCGCCGATCGCAGCGACACCATCTCGCTGAGGGGGTCGTACCGGGTGATGTTCGCCATGGTTGATGTTCCTCCTTCACGCGAACGCTCTGAACGTCGTGAAACTGCGCGCATCTCGTCATGTGTCGTGCGCAGGACGACCATAAACTCTGACAATAGTGTTGTCAAGAGTTAGGACAGCGAACTGGTTCCCGGGGGCACCTCGCACTAGCGGGCGCCGGCGACCTCCCAGCGGACGGCACCGATGTCGCCACCTCCGGGCAGCTCCGCCGGGCGGGCCACCAGGTCCAGGGTGAGCACCTCGCGGTCGGCCACCGGCACCAGCTCGCTGCCGGGGAAGACCCACAGGAAACGTGACTCGCGACGCTCGTAGTGGATGGCCTCCGCGACGGCGGTGGCGCGCCCGGCATCGGTCGACGACACGCGCACGCGGACGTCCCGGAACGGATCCGGCGCGGTGCCGAGTCCGGTCGCGGCGTCCTCGGCGGCCTCGACTGCGGCGGCCGGCCAGTCCCCGGCGGTCAGTGTCTCGGCGTTCCAGGCCGTGACGAAGCGATCGAGGACGGCGGCCGGGGTGGAGGAGGCGCCGCCGACGAGCCAGAACCCCGTCCCCCACGCGAGCAGTGGCACCGTCAGCCAGGCCATCGCCAGGGCCGGGGAGCGGGCAGGCACCGTGGCCTCGTCCCGGGCGGCGCGCCGGTAGGCGTCCACCGCCTGCCACCCCCAGGCGACGAGGAAGGCGACGCCAGCCAGGAAGGGCACGAGGTAGGCGCTCGTATCGGCCAACCCGATGGTGAGCCATGCGACCAGCCCGACGCACACCACCTCGGCAAGGAGCAGCGCGAGGCCGGTCGAGACGCGCCCGAGGGCAAGGTGTCCGAGTCCCCAGCCCAGGAGCGCCCGGCGGAGGACGCTTCCGGGGTCGGGCCGGCTCACGTTCCGATGAGAAGGCTGCGCAGGTCTGCCTCGGCCTCGGCCGACGTCACCGCCAGGACCTTGTCACCCACTCGCAACCGGGTGTCGGCGCGCGGTGACTGTGCACGCTCGTCGCGGATCAGGACCGCGATCGAGCTGCCGGCCGGCAGCTCCAGGTCTCTGAGCTCGCGACCGATGACCGGCGAGTCCCCGTCGAGCTGTGCCTCGACGATCTGGACCTCGCCGCCCTCGAGCTCCGCGAGGTGCAGCAGGTCGTGCACCGGGATCTCGTGCTCGATGACGCCGAGGATCGATCGCGTGGGGCTGACGACCTCGTCGATCGCCAGCTGGCGGAAGAGCTTCTCGTTCTTCGGGTCGTTGATGCGGGCGATGGAGCGCGGCACGTTGAAGCGCATCTTCGCAATCTGGCATGCGGCGAGATTCACGGCGTCGTCGCCGGTCACCGACGCCATCACGTCCGCGCGGGCCATGCCGGCCTCCGCCTGGTATCGGCCTTCGCAGCCATCATTGGCCACGACGATGCTGCCGAGCTCGTCGGCGATCTGGCGGGCGCGGCCGGCGTCCTCCTCGATGACGACGACCTCGTGGCCGGCCGCCAGCAGCTCCTTGGTCAGGTAATAGCCGACGTTGCCGCCGCCGATGACCACGACGTACATCGGTCTAGAAGCCTCCTTCCCGGCCTTCGCCGCCACCGAAGACCTGCGCCTCGGCGGTCACGTCCTCGGCATCGTCCATGGCTGCCTGGACCTCGCGCTCCGCTCGGGTGCCCGGCGCCGGCGCTCCCCGCAGCGGTTCGGCCGTGGCCGGCTCGACGAAGCCGTTGGTGGCCTCCGCGCCCTCCAGCGCGGCCACCACGAGCGCGTCGCCCAGGATGATGGTGCGGCAGATCGTCTCCAGTCCGAGTGCCCGGTACGCCTCGCCGCGGAGCGGGTCGTTGATCTTGGCGACCACGCGGGGGACGCCGAAGGTGTGCTTCGCGACCTGGGCGGAGAGCGCGTTGCGATTGTCGCCCTCCGTCAGCGCCATCATCAGGTCGGCCTCCTCGGTGCCTGCCGACCGGAGAACGTCCTCGTCGGTGCCATTGCCACGGACAGTCTGGCCACCGAAGCTCGGCGGCAGCCGGTTGAAGGCACGGACGTTGTGGTCGATGACGGTGACCTGCTCGCCGCGGCTGTCGAGCTCCGTGGCGACGCGGGCTCCGACCCGGCCGCAGCCGACGATGATGACCTTCATGGCGTGTGAGCGAGCTCCTTTGTCTCGGCGCGCAGGCACCAGACCGGCGCGGTCGAGTTGCGCATGACGTACGGGACGGTTCGTCCCGCGTCCCATTGTCCTCCGAACCGCTTCTTGTAGCGCAGCCCCATGACGATCAGGTCCGCCGCCGCCTCGTTGGCGTCGTCCACGATCGCGGGACCGGCGGCGCGAGCCTGGACCGTGCTGGTTCGGACGTGGATGCCGTGTGACGCGAGCATCGACTCGGCGTTCGAGAGGACATCGTCGGCGCGCGTCACCGAGGCCTCGTCCTCCGCGTCCAGGTTGCGGTCGAAGGGCACCTCGATGACGTGGAGCAGGCTGACCTCGGCACCCTGGCGTCCCTCGAGCAGCAGGCCGGCGAGCTTGAGCGCCGGGCCGTCCACCGAGTCGTCGCCGAGCAACGGGACGAGGAGGTGGCGGTGGTCGAAGACGGTCGGACGCTTTTCGGTCCGTCTGAACAGGTCCATGCCGCCCGCTATCGTAGCCTCGCCTACCGGCCGAAGCTCAGCCGCTCGGCGAGACGCGGCGGCAGGCCGACCTCCCGCATGAGGCGCTGCGTGCGATCGATGTCGTAGCGCACCCGGCGGAACTCCACACTGTCGGCCGATGCACCCGGCGCCGTGTCGAGGATCGCGTACGCCGCATCCGGGAGGCCGTCACGCGGCTGTCCCACGCTCCCCGGATTGAGCAGCGTTCGCGCCGTGCCGAGCTGCACGCGGTCCCCCGGCATGCCGGGGATCGCCTCCACCGCGCCGTCGACCGCGCGGTAGGCGATCGGTACGTGGGTGTGGCCGAACAGGCACAGCCGGCTGTCGAAGTGCTCGAAGTTCGCCGCCGCGATGCCGACGCTGGTGATGTACTCCCAGATCGGGTCCCGCGGCGAGCCGTGCACGGCCGTCAGATCGCCGTCGCGTCGCACTTCGGGAAGGGCGGACATGTAGGCGCGCGCGTTCGCGTCGATGGCCTCCGCGGTCCACTCGATCGCCCGCCTGGCGTCGGGATTGAACTGGTTCGCGTCGACGGCGCCGATCGCGGCGCCGTCGTGGTTGCCGAGCACGCTGCGCGCACCCATGGCCTGAAGGGCGGTGATCACCTCGTTCGGCTGCGGGCCGTAGCCGACGGTATCGCCGAGTACCCAGACCTGGTCCACCGGGGGGAGATCGGAGGCCACCGCCTCGAGTGCGGGCAGGTTGGCGTGGATGTCCGAAAGGACGGCGATGCGCATGCGAGCGTCGAGTATACGCAGGCGCCGTGCCGATCACGCCCCGAGCGGTTTCCGCGCCGGCTCGCCCGGTCGACGTGGATACCGCGCGGGTGTCGGACGCTCCTTGCGGATGAGCACGAAGCGATGCTCGCCGAGGGCGGCGACGCCGCTGGGCACCACGTCGGGCGCACCGCCCCCGAGCTCCGCCGCGCTCGCCGCCCCGGCGCCCAGCTCCTCCTCCGACATCCGGCCCTTCCAGGCCAGCAGGGTGCCGCCGACGCGGAGGAGCGGAAGCGCGTACTCGACGAGGACCGGGAGCGTGGCACACGCCCGCGCCGTGACCAGGTCGTGCCGCTCACGGTGGGCGGGGTCGCGGCCGAGCAGCTCGGCACGCTCCGCGACCGTCTCGACGGTCGCCAGACCGAGTGCGGAGACGATCGCGGCGACGGCGTCGACCTTCTTGCGGACCGAGTCGACCAGCGTCCACCGCAGCCCCGGCCTGGCCAGGGCCAGCGGGATGCCGGGCACGCCACCACCGGAACCGAGGTCGAGTGCTCCCAGGGGCGCCAGGCGGTCGACCGCGGGCAGCGCCGAGACGGCGTCGAGCAAATGGAGCCGCGCGACGGCATCGGGCTCGACCACCCGCGTCAGGTTGAGACGGGTGTTTGCCTCGAGGAGCAGCGCCACGTAGCGCTCGGCGACGGCAGCGTATCCCGGCGGGAGGAGCTCCGCCAGCGCGGCGCCATCGGTCTCCAGCAGGCGCTCGAAGGCGGCACGCGCACGCCGCGCCTGGGACTCGGACATGAGAAATGCTCCTTCGGACGGCCTTTCGGTCTTCCCGTGGATGATCGGTCGTCGCGGCCGGCTCTCGCATCGGCCCCGATCAGCCGCGGTTACCGTACTCGGTCGTCCGCTGAAGCAGGAGCGCCACGGTATCGCGGGGTCGGTGTGGATTACAAGCCACGTTATCCACGATTCGCGCACGGGTCACCGAACTGTGGATAAGTCCACGGATATACTCGGCTGCAGATGCGACCAGACCCCCGACGGCAGGCTACGATCGAGGACAGGTGGCGATTCCGATGAGCGGCGACTCGCCACCCCGCTTCGCGCACGACAGCGAGGCGGAGCTGGCGAGGATCCTCGACTACTACGGGGTCGCATGGCAGTACGAACCCGACGTCTTCCCCATCTCCTGGAACGCCGACGGCGCGGTCGTCGAGTCGTTCGCGCCCGACTTCTACCTGCCCGAGATCGACCTGTACGTCGAGCTGACGACGCTGAAGCAGTCGCTGGTCCGCAAGAAGAACCGCAAGCTGCGCTGGATGCGTCAGCTGTACCCTGAGGTCCGCGTGAAGCTGTTCTACGCCCGTGACTTCAGGGCGCTCATGCTGAAGTACGGTCGGCTGGACTTCCTGACCGGTGTCACCGCGGCCAACGGTGCCTACGCCCACACCGGGGCCGGAGCTTCGGCGGCTGCGGAGCTTGGCCCCAGGACGAGCGCCGCCGGGTGAGTCTCCACGACGATGTCGAGGAGGTCCTGCTCGACGCCGATGCCATCGCCAACCGCGTGGCGGAGCTCGGTGCGCAGCTCACTGCCGACTTCGGCGACCGTGACCCGGTGCTGGTCAGCGTCCTCAAGGGCGCCCTGCCGTTCCTCGCCGACCTGATGCGCGCCATGGAGATGCCCGTCAGCATCGACCTCATGGAGGTGTCCAGCTACGGGGCAGGAACCGAGACGAGCGGACAGGTGAGGATCCTCAAGGACCTGTCACGCTCGATCGAGGGGCGGCACGTGATCATCGTCGAGGACATCATCGATACCGGCCTCACGCTCAACTACCTGCTCAAGTATCTCGCCGACAAGGCGCCGGCGTCGGTCCGCATCGTGTGCCTGCTCGACAAGCCGGCCCGCCGGCTGGCCGACATCCCGATCGACTACCGCGGCTTCGAGATCCCGGACCGCTTCGTCGTGGGCTACGGCCTCGATTTCGACGAGCGCTACCGCAACCTGCCGTACATCGGCGTCCTGAAGCCGTCGGTCTACGGCGGCGCTCCGCCCGAGGGCTGACGGTGGATGGTGGCGCCGGCCGCTTCCGCTTCCTGGTCCTGCTCGGCTCGCTGGCGATGATCGCCTCCGGCTTCCTGCCGTGGTGGCGTGCCGGGGGGGACAGGGTATCGGGCGTCCGCGTGCCCGCCCAGGAGGGGATCGGGCTCGAGGGACCCGGGCTGGTGGTGTTCGGCGCCGCGATCGCGGCGCTCGTGCTGCTCGACATCGGCTACATGCGGGGCCGATGGGGGTTCTTCCTCGACTCCCCGTGGGTCTACCTGCTCATCGGGCTGGTGGGCGGTGGAGCGCTGGCGTACCGCGGCTGGGAGCTCTGGTCGGTCGGATACCTGCCCCTGCCACAGCAGTCGCCCGGGCTGGCGGTCGCGGCCGCCGGCGTCGCCCTGCTCCTCTACGGCGCCGGGGCCGGGTTCAGCGCGCCGCGTCGCTCCTAGGGTTTCTCCCGGGCGGCGGCCAGTTTCTCCCGCTGATGCGCGAATACCGGCACACTCTTGCGAGTCGCGCGTGCCGACTCGCCATCTGCGCGCATGGCGTGCATCAGGCGGCGACTGCGCCGACTGGACACAAAATCCCCGCTCGCTCGGGCGGTCAGCGCCTCACGTCGGCCGGGTAACGTGCACAAGTCGTCACAAACGGCGAGTCGGAGGCTGCCGACTGGACGTCTGCGCGCCATCGGTGCAGGCATGAGCCGAGCTCAGCCAACGGAAGCGCCCGATGGCAGCGAAGGTCGCCTGGCTACGCGGGCAGGATGAGCGGCGAGAGGAGCAGCCAGGCGGCGACCACGGCGACGAGCAGGGCGAGCAGGATCAGCATCGGGCGCAGATCGGGCCGATAGTCGCGCGGATCGCGCCGGGGTGGACCCGGCGGTCGGGGATGCTCCGCCACGCGGCCTAGATCTCGCCGAGGTAGGCCTGGCGAACCTGTTCGTTGGCGGCGAGGTTGGCGGCGGTGTCGGACAGGATGATCCGACCGGTCTGGATCACGTACCCGCGGGTCGAGACATTGAGGGCCATCTGCGCGTTCTGCTCCACCAGGAGCACGGTGGTCCCCTGCTCGTTGATCTCGGTGATGATGCGGAAGATCTGCTCGGTCAGGATCGGGGACAGTCCCATCGAGGGCTCGTCCAGCAGCAGGATGGTCGGGCGCGCCATGAGCGCGCGGCCCATGGCCAGCATCTGCTGCTCGCCACCGGACATGGTGCCGGCCTTCTGGTTGCGCCGTTCCTTGAGACGCGGGAACAGGTCGAACACGCGCGCGACGTCGTCCTCGATCGGTGCCTTGCCGCGGCTGAAGGCGCCCATCTGCAGGTTCTCGTACACGGACATCCGGCTGAAGACCTTCCGTCCCTCCGGAGAGTGCGCGATGCCGAGCGCCACGATCTCGTGGGCCGGCATGTGATCGATCTCCCGTCCGCCGAGCCGAATGAGACCGGTGCGCGGCTTGTGCGTGCCGCTGATCGCTCGCAGGGTCGTACTCTTGCCCGCCCCGTTGGAGCCGATGAGAGTCACGATCTCTCCGCGGCCGACGGTCATCGACACGCCCTTGAGCGCGTGGATGTTGCCGTAGTAGACGTGGATGCGGTCGAGCTCGAGCAGCGTGTCGCCGCGGTGTCCCGCGCCGGAGTGCTCGTCGGCCGCGATCGCGTCACCGTGGGCGGTCGTCGTCGGTTGGGTCATGCGCTGGTCGCCTGCTTTCCGAGATAGGCCTCGATGACCTTGGGGTTGGCCCGGATCTCGTCCGGCGAGCCCTCGGCCAGCTTCTCGCCGTAATCGAGGACCGTGATCCGCTCGCTGATGCCCATGACCACCTTCATGTCGTGCTCGATGAGCAGGATGCTGATCCCGAGCTCGTCGCGCAGGCGCCCGATGAGCTTGGTGGTGCGCGCCGTCTCGCCCGGGTTCATGCCGGCAGTCGGCTCGTCCAGCAGCAGCAGCTTCGGCTCGCTGGCGAGCGCGCGGGCAATCTCGAGCCGTCGCTGGTCGCCGTAGGGAAGGTTCTTCGCGAAGTCCTCCTCGTAGCGGCGTGGCAGCTCGACCAGATCCAGCAGCTCCTTGGCGTACCGCTTCGTGGCGGCCTCCTCCGCGCGCGTCGCCGGGAGGCGCAGCAGCGATGCCCACCAGGGCGAGGTCATGCGCACGTGGTGACCCACCATGACGTTGCCCAGCACCGTCATGTCGCCGAAGAGCCGGATGTTCTGGAACGTCCGCCCGATGCCGCGCTCGACGATGCGGTGCGGCGGTAGGCCGACGATCGAATGGCCCTCGAGGACGATGTCGCCCCCGGTCGGGGAGAACATGCCGGTCAGCTGGTTGAAGAACGTCGTCTT